>PMOK01000050.1:100287-101280 GCA_003162425.1 Bryobacterales bacterium
TGTTGTGTGGACAAACAAGGCCGCCATTAACAACATAGACCGCAGCCAAGCTCTTACCGTCACCTGGTCGGGCGGCACAAATCCTGGCTATGTTCTGGTTGGGAGCTATTTGGTATCGAACACCGTCGGGCTGGCGGGTTTCATTTGCGCGGAGGATACCACCAAAGGCTCCTTCACAATCCCCAGTTTCATTCTTTCCCTGATGCCTCCGGCTCCGACCGGTGGAACCATTTTCATCAGCCCTCATCCGCTGTCACGCCAGGTGACCATCCCCAGCGTGGACCTCGCTTACTTCATGGACGGCAGCAGCGATTCGAAATCCGTCGTCTATCAATAGGTTCACTTCGCATAGCTCGGACATTGGAGCTGAAGGCGATATACCAATATTCCGCCCTGTTGGCTCGACTACGAGCATTGAAGAAGCAGCCCTGATCTCAAAGGGGCACTTCAGCCGAGGCCCAGCGGCTGATCGAAGCTGGCGCGATTGTTATCGACGCCGAGTCGCCCGCGGTTGAAACACGACCAACCCAGCGAATGCTAAGACGGCCGGCAGGCGGGAACAACTTCGGGCTGCCTGGTTGGGTCGCGCCGGGGGTGCATTCTTTCAGGACAGATCGGCAAGCTCAGATTAAAAACTCCCGCCGAAGGTTTCGGTCCGCTGGTACAGACCAGCCTTTGGAAGCCTCACCGTAGTGGGACTGTGGATTGCAGAATAGGCACCTCTCCGAATCCAATCTCATCTAGCAGTTCCCTAAGCGCCGCCTCGCTGCCACGCGTAGCACGAGGGCCAAGCGTGACCTGGGTAATCATCTCAGGTCGGAAGTCAATGTTGATGAAGCAGTAGTTGAACGTGAAAGAATCGTGAAATGGCTACGCGACGGATGGCTTTGGGATCGTTCGTCTCTCGAAAGAGACCCGTAGAGTCGAGGAAGGGCGCTAGACCGGGGACCTCAGTCAGCCGGTGGTTTCCCTTCCCCGCTCATCAAACCGGAC
>PMOK01000124.1 GCA_003162425.1 Bryobacterales bacterium
AGCCATGACGGTGCTAGGCGTTCTTGCGATGCTCCCTGTCTTGTGGCATGAAGCCGCATTCCCCAGTGCACTCCCAGTGACGGACAATCGAAATGCAACACTGATATACTCCTGAGAGCATGAAAAACGCCGCAGATCGTAGTGCCGCAGCGACGAACCTCGCCGGACAAGGAGCAACCGATCCGCCCAGGCTCCCTCCCCGCCCGCGTGTAATTGTCTCCATCCCACGCTTTCCCCTAAACTAGGTATAGGATCATCCCACGATTCAGCAACTGAACGTCATGACCAAA
This sequence comes from Bryobacterales bacterium, assembly GCA_003162425.1. Lineage (GTDB taxonomy): Bacteria > Acidobacteriota > Terriglobia > Bryobacterales > Bryobacteraceae > Palsa-89. The sequence continues at coordinate 291 of PMOK01000124.1, forward strand.
CCATTTCACCTGATGACGCCCGCAGAACGAACAGCGGCTCGGATTGCTCAGAATCGGGCTATCACCGAAAAGGTAGGCGAGGGCGCGAGTCCGAAGCCCCCGGTTGGTTCGAGTCGCGAGTTCGTTCGCGGGACACCCGAAGACCGCGCCAAATCCGGCAGCGTAATCCGCAAAGTTAAACGTTAGCTGTTTGGCCAGCGCTTTCGCGCGGGGCACGCGCGTTGCTACCTAAAAATTGCACGCGGGCAGCGGAGCTGGAGCCGGGGAAATGAGCACCCATTTGGGTCCTGTGGATGCTGTGGAATGGGTTGTGGAAGAGTTTCAGGCACGCACGGGAACGAGAGTACCACTGAATCTCCCCCCGGCTCGCGATTCGCCGGCATTGTTCTGACTGTGTTTGGGGGGCGACCGGCCAGCCGTTTGTCGACAGCAGCCAGGCAGATCTGATGTTTTTTGACCTTACGGGGTCATTGTGTGTCGGAAGTGCCGGCTCAAGGTGATGTGTGACGCACCGGAGCTCGACTGGAATAAACACGATGTTTGCACAGTTTAATCGTGAGCGAGAGAGGGTGGGAGTAGATGTCAAAGGCGGTTCGTCTGGGCTCGGTGATAAGCGTCCTGCAAGTCGGCATTGTTGGGATCGTAGGTCAGCCCTTCCCTCAGAATCAGGAGCGCCGTGCCGGTATCGTTCTTGATGTCAAGATACGCCCGGCCCAGGTTGCGATGCAAGGTGGGAGTGTTTTTGTTAAGAGACCGTGTCGTCTCCCATTCCGTGATCGCGTTCTCCACCTGGCGGCGGCTCATATAGAGCAGCCCCAACAGGAAATGCGCCGACGAGTCCGACGGGTTGGTTTGTATGGCCGCGCGCAGCACGGCAAACGAACTGAGGCGATTCGGGAACAGGTACTGCAACGCCATGCGAGATGCCGAGCTGAAATCGGCCGCTGGAGACCCACCCTGTTGCTGCTTCGCATACCCGAGATAGTAGGCGATCAGTGCATTGTTCTGTGGCGTGACGGAGCCCAACTCCCGCTGCAGGCCGGGAACATCGGGATAGCTAGCCGAAAGCAGGCTGACCGCGTCGCCCCAGAATGCCAGCCGGAAATAGTCGTCCACCAGATTGAGGACGCGCTCTGGTTCAGCGCTCAGATCGCTCGGCAGGGTGGCATCGGTCGCCCCCAGCAAAACAGCTTCGTTTCGCAGAAACAGGTCTGTCGGAGAAACTGCTTGCCACTGTGCTAGCTTCGCTTTCGCCGCTTTCGCCGCCGACTCCTTGCCTTGGTGCCTCAGCACGGCGACTTCAAGTGCCCCAGCGCGAACCGTGTTCAGGCCATCGAACAGAGTCGCCGCTGTGGCGAGGTCGTTGGTCAACGCGTCAAGGCAGGCCAGTTGGAAGGTTGCCGCTACACCAAAGACCGAAGACAACGGAATGCCGGACCACATCGCTGCGGCCTGCGAATTCTGCCCAAGCCCCGCGTATGCCAACCCGAGATAGTATTGCGCTTCGGCATCGCCCGGCACTTCGGTGAGTTCGCTAACCGCGTCTTGGAATCGCGCCGCAGAAACCGCCAGCCGGCCTGCGGCCTTGAGCAATGCAGTACTCTTTGGGAACCGCGACAATCCCGCGCGATACGTGCTCTCGGCCGAGCCGTATTGCATGAACTGCTCGTAGTTGAGGCCACGTGCCAGCACCTCTTGGTCCAGATCGGACTTGCTCAAGTCGGGTTGCGGTTGCGATCCCAGCGTGATCTTGTTCGCTTCCAGCGCATTCAACGTGTTCTCGGTATGAGTGAATAGCACGCCTTTCGCCGGATCAACGATCTGGAACGTGTAGTTCACCCCCGTGGCCGGGTTTGCGACGCTCCGGACATAGGTGGTCGCCGGATCAAGATTGACGGTTTCGGTAAAGACCGTGTTCTCGAGGTCCAGAATTTTGACGGTGACCCCCGCCATTGGTGCGTTGGCATCGAACTCGGCTACCAGCGTGGGTGGACTGCTAGTCGTACGGCCGAGATACAGAACGCCGGCCAAGCTGGCCCGGCTCACACCATCGAGTCCGCGCACAGGCATCCAGTACTCAGTGAAGTGGCTGGCTTGTTGAGGATCCAACCAGAGTCGGGTTTCCTGGTTTGGAGTGGTCCCACTCTGGATCTCGATGTAAGAAGGAAAGTTCTGCGTCAGGCGCCTCTTAACGTTGGCGTCGCCGTCCGGTCCCCAGGAATATAGTTTTTTGCCCGGCATAGCCGCCGGATCTGCAAAGTGGGCCGTGCCCGTCCGGGTGGCGGGATGATACGCCGCGAAGAAAGGTTCGTTGGACCCGTAGGCAAACCGCGCCACCTGCTCCGTGTACTTCCGGATGACACTCATATCGACGCCCGCCTGGTTCACCGGCCACGTATCGAGAACGGTGAATCCGTGGGTCGCCGACACGCGCATAGGGTACTGAAAGCCCGAACTTTGATCCTGAATCGTTTCCTCGGACGTCGACCAGAAGTAGTACGGTTGTCGCAAGTCACCGCGATTGAAGAGCCAAACCTGCTCCTCGAGGATCGCCGAGCCCGGCCGTAGGATCCACTCGACGCGCCACTCCATCCCGGTCTGGCGATCGATGTCGGACACCCATATGCCGGCCGCGCCGTCGGGGTGCCGCTGGATTCCAAAGCTCACAGGCGACACTGTTGTAAGGCTGTGGCCAACCGGAAAGTTCAGTTCGATACCGACCGGCGCCCACGCCCCACGCAGCCCAACCCAATCCTTGTGGATTACCGGATTGGCGTAAAACATCTCCTGCCCGTTGATCTTGTCGCGGCAACTATAGAGATGTCCGCCGAGGTCCGGCAGCACTCGGCAGAACAGATATTCGTTCTCAAGATTCAGTTGACGCCAAGCGATTTTGGCGTTGTCGGAAAGAAAGTTGATGCGGAAGGCGTAAGGGTAGCTCGGATAAATACCGCGCGCATAAAGCTCGAACGGGGGATTCGGATCAGGCGGACCCTCGCTCCAAGTCAGAAGAGTCAGCGCGTCCTGCCACACCTGCACCTTCTCCGCGGCGAGCGGGCAGGCCAACAGAAGAGCCGCGAGCAGGGGTCTCATAAGGTCGCTCGAACGTACGTAAACGTAATTCTAGCTGATCCGCATGTACATCTTACTCGCACCGTGGGGCATCAGATTTAGGCAAGCACGGGGACATGGCCACTCGCCTGCTTGCCGGCGAGTCGGTGACGATCGATGCCGTCTGCCAGGCCGTGAATGAACCGACCGGGACAACGCTAGAACCCGAGAAAAGCCAAAAGCCATGACGGTTCTAGGCGTTCTGGCGATGGTCCCGGGACACGCGTAGGACGGACCGGGTGGAGGTAGAGACGGGCAGCCGCACGCTGTGGCGCGAGGATCCCAATCCAGGGGTTGGCATGCGCAGTGGTTTCCGATGATCACTCCCTACGGTAAAACCCGCGTTTACACGTTTGGACACGGGATATCGAGTTTGTGGATCGCGGAAGGGTTGAGGTGACGCCGGGCCGATCAGCTTCGCCGGCGGGCGTCGAAAAGGCACCGACTCCTTCCTCACAGTCGCGGTTCGGCAGCACTCTCTAGGACATGAGGCATCCCGGACGAACGGGCGGCTTCTGTAACGGAAAAAGTCACTGGAACCACTCGCCTGTAAAGTGCCCTTTTTGCCGATAGGAGTACGTAGGGGTATGTCCGTTCGAACTCCCATTCTGTCGTGTCTCTGTTTAGCGATTGGGTACTCGGCTCCGCAGTCCGCTGCGCACGTGGATCCAACGGAGGCGCTGCGGATATACGCACACGATATATGGCAAGTGGAGAACGGCCTGCCGCAGGACGCCATACAAACCATCGCACAAACTAAGGATGGTTATCTCTGGCTCGGCACCGAGGAGGGGTTGGTCCGGTTCGACGGCGCGCGATTCACGGTGTTTAACCGAAAGAATACGCCGGAACTGAAAGACCACTATGTGAGAGTTTTATTCGCCGACCCGGACGGCGCACTTTGGATCGGTACACGATCGGGCGGCCTCACGCGGCTTCGGGACGGCAAGTTCCGAAGTTTTGGAGTGCAAGATGGCCTCGGGCAAGGCGTGATCACGGCTATCGCTCGGGACGGGCGTGGAAACTTGTGGGTCGGCACCAATGCGGGGCTGAGCCAGCTACGTGGCGAACGATTCGTTGCTTATGGTGATGGCAGTCACCGATTCACGTCCAGCGTGACGGCATTGTTGGTGGATCGCCGGGGCGAGGTTTGGGTTGGCACGGAAGAAAGCGGTGTATTGCAGACCGGCGATGGCGGCGAACGGTGGTACACGGTGAAGCAAGGATTGTCCAGCAATCGAATTCTGGCGATTTTTGAGGATCGCGCTGGTAGTGTTTGGGTTGGGACGGATGGCGGCGGCCTGGATCAGATAAGAGAAGACAAGATTACGGTTTTCGGGAAGGCGCAAGGGCTCCAAAATAGTTCCGTTGTTTCTATCGGGGAAGGCGCGGGCGCTCAGCTCTGGGCCGGTACCGATGGCGGCGGCCTGGCTCGCTTGGAAAATGGCAAATTCACCGCTTACACCATGGAGCAGGGCCTATCGAACGACGTCGTATTGTGTCTTTATAAGGACCGTGAGGACAATCTTTGGATCGGTACTGACGGCGGAGGTTTAAACCGGCTCAAACGCCGCAAGTTCCTGACCTACACGGTGAATGATGGCCTGTCTCACAATCAGGCGACCTCGATCTATCAAAGCCGGGATGGGAGTGTTTGGATCGGAACCGCAGGCGGCGGGCTGAACCGGCTTAAGGACGGCAAGTTCACGACATATACCACCAAGGACGGCCTGTCGAGCAATCTGATGCGGGCGCTGCTTGAAGATGACCAGGGTAATTTATGGATCGGCACGGATGGAGCCGGACTGAACGTGCTACGCAACGGGCGTTTCACCACCTATTCTCACAAGAACGGCCTATCCAACGACGTTGTTTTATCGCTGGCGCAGGATCGGAACGGAGACATATGGATTGGGACGGCCGAGGGGTTGTGCCGTATGAGTCGCGGCAGTCAGCATCCGGCTGCGGTAGCCGGTGGATGGGAGCACAGCGTGATTATGTCGTTGCTCGCGAGCCGGGATGGAAGCGTGTGGATCAGCGCCATCGATCGTGGTGTGGCACGTCTGCGCAACGGGGAGTTGCGACGCTTCACGGCGGGGCTGCCGGAGGAGTTCGTTACTTCCATGTACGAGGATTCCGACGGAACCATTTGGTTAGGCACCAACGGGGGTGGGCTCGCGCGATTCAGAGACGGGCGATTTAGTGTCGCAACAATCAAGCAGGGGCTGTTTGACGATACGATTTTCCAGGTTCTGGAAGACAACCAGGGGAATCTTTGGATGAGTTCGAATCGCGGTGTGTTTCGGGTCAACAAAGGGCAATTGAATAACCTCGCCGACGCCAAAACGAATTCGGTGGATTCGTTCCACTATGGAAAGGCCGACGGGATGAAAAGTGCCGAATGCACCGGCAACAATCAGCCGGCGGGGTGGAAAACACGAGACGGAAGACTGTGGTTCCCGACCATAAAGGGCGTGGCGATTGTCGACCCGCGCCATCTAAGCAGTAACACTAAGCCGCCGCCTGTGGTGCTGGAAGAATTCATCGCGGACAAGAAAGTCATTCCGCCAGGAAGCGATATCGCACTTCCCGCAGGAACCGCACAGGTGGAGTTCCAATTCGCCGGGCTGAGCTTCGTGGCGCCTGAGAGAGTCCGGTACAAATACATGCTGGAAGGATTCGATTCAGGCTGGATTGACGCCGGAGCGCGAAGGACAGCGTACTATACAAATCTATCGCCAGAACACTACCGATTCAGAGTTATTGCGTGTAACAACAATGGCGTGTGGAATAAGGAAGGCGTTGCCACAGCCTTCCGAATTCAGCCGCATTTCTATCAAACCGCATATTTCTATACAGGCTGCGGACTGTTTGTAGCGCTCGCGACGGTGCTGCTTTATCGCAGCCGGATTGCGGGAATCAAGGCTAATCAGCGCAGGCTGGCAGTTCTGGTAGAAGCGCGCACCAAAGAGCTGAAGGAGACTGAGTCCAGATTCCGGATATTATTTGACGACACGCCCTTGCCCCTTTTTCTGTATGATCTGGCTACGCTCCACTACATTGAGGTTAATGATGCAACTGTGGCCCGCTACGGTTACACGCGCGAGGAATTTCTGAGTATGAAGGTGACCGACATCCGGCCTCCGGAAGATGTCCCACGGCTTCTGGAGCAGATTAGACAGCCGGCAGGCCAGGATCGCCGGCTGTCGAGGCATTGCCTGAAGAACGGCAGCACAATCGATGTGGAAATCACTTCCCGGAGAATTGACTGGAACGGACGGACGGCGGTCCTGGTGGCGGCTCTGGACGTCACCGAGCGGAAGAGAGTGGAACTGGAACTGACCAGGGCCAAGGAAATGGCGGAAGCCTCGAGCCTGGCGAAGGGCACCTTCCTGGCTAACATGAGCCACGAGATCCGCACACCCATGAACGGCATCCTGGGAATGACGGAGTTGCTCTTTGGCACCGCTATCGGGCGCGAGCAACACGAATACCTGGAGATGCTGAAGGGGTGCGCGGACGCGTTACTGACGATTATTAACGACATCCTGGATTTCTCGAAAATCGAAGCGGGCAAGTTGGATTTGAACAACGAAGAATTCGGACTCCGCGAATCACTCGATGCGGCCATGAAGGCGCTCCTGGTAAGCGCGCATCAGAAGGGGCTATTGCTCACGTGGGAGATCCTTCCCGATGTTCCGGATGACGTAATCGGCGATCCGATCCGGCTGCGGCAGGTTGTGAGCAATCTGGTTGGCAATGCGGTCAAGTTCACCGAACGTGGCGAGGTGTGTTTAAAAGTGCGGAAAGAAACGGAACAGGACGGCCAGGTTGTGGTGCAATTCTCGGTCCGGGACACTGGGATCGGCGTGGCGTCGGAAAAGCATGCCCTGATCTTCGAATCGTTCGCGCAGGCGGACACTTCCACGACCCGGAAATTCGGAGGAACCGGCCTGGGTCTGGCCATATCGCAAAGACTGACGAAACTGATGGGCGGTACGATCTGGCTGGAGAGCACGGTGGGAGAAGGCAGCACGTTTTACTTCACGGTGCGTTTCCGAGTGTCGGAAAAGGCCGACCGTTGCTCCGATGGGGCGAACCGATTACCTGCACTTCAGAATTGTCGCGCGGAATCGAATGGAAAGACGCTGCGAGTTCTGGTGGCTGAAGACAACAAGGTGAACCAGGTGATCGTTGGGCGTGTGCTGGACAAAGCGGGCCACACCGCGGCGATGGTGGGCAATGGACGCGCGGCATTGAGCGCCCTCGAGGAACAGGAATTCGATCTTATGCTCTGCGATATGCAGATGCCAGAAATGGATGGTTTCGCCGCCATGGCTCAGATCCGCGAGAAGGAACTGGCGAGCGGCCGTCACCTGCCTATCATTGCTCTTACCGCCCACTCCATGAAGGGTGACGAGGAACGGTGCCTGGCCGCGGGGGCAGACAGGTACGTCTCGAAACCCATCAATATCCAAAAGCTGCTGTCTGAGATTGATTCGCTTGTCAACCTGCACGTGCAAGTGGCGAGGGACGGCGAGTCAGGCAGCGCGGATTCGTAGCGGCGGTTATTCGTGCCGCAAAGCGTTCATCGGATCTACGCGAATGGCGCGGCGAGCCGGCACATAGGCCTCCGCAAGCGCGATCGCAATCATCCCCAGCGCGCCGAAGGCGATCGGCTGGAGGCTCGATAGCGGAAGATCCTGCGTCAATTCTGAACCGCGGCAAGCAGGTTTACCTCGATGGCCTGCCACTCTATGAGCATCAGCACTCAGATATGCTGCTGATCCGGCTGCTCGAAGCCAACGACCCGAGTCGGTTCAAACGGCATGTCGAGAATACGAACCTGCTTGATATCGATCCCGATAAGCTTTCGCCGGAGATGCTGGACAAGATTGCAGACCACTTGCTCAACAAGGCTTTAGGCGGAAATCAGCGGGCGGTGGCCGAGGCCCACCGCCGGATTGAGGCCGGGGAGACGGTGACGATCGAGGATTGCACGCGGGCGGGCCGGGAGCCGGGGAAGTGAGCCCGCTGGTGGTTCTCGACAAGCGCAAGCCGCTACCGGTGTGGTGCCGTGAGTGTTGATCCGGCTTTAGCACGAGGTTCGCAAACAGCTCGAAGCTGGCGCCGTTGTTATCGACGCCGAGTCGCCCCGCGCGGCAGTGCTGCGTTTTCAAAAGCCCCAACATTGAAAGTCCGAGTTGCCATAACTTCGCGCGCCATGGCTTCCTGTGCTTAGGCTAAGAATGGCTCCAGCCGCCTGGCGATGGCCGCTTTGGGCTGCGCTCCCACAATACGATCCACCTCCCGGCCTGCCTTAAACACCAGAAGAGCGGGAATGCTGCGGACATTGAAGCGTTCCGCCGTCACCGGATTCTCGTCTACGTTCAATTTCCCCACGCGCAGACGCCCCCGGTTCTCGGCCGCCAGTTGCTCGATAGCCGGCGCAATCATCTTGCACGGGCCGCACCACGGCGCCCACATATCCAGCAGTACCGGCAGCGGCGAGCGTTCCACCTCGGCGGAGAAATTGGCATCCGTGATCGTGAGCGGCGCTGAAGAGATCACCAGCGGCGTTTTGCATCGCCCGCACACCGGTTGCAGGCCATGTTCGATCTTTTCCCGCGGCACGCGATTGTTCGCGCCACAGCTAGAGCAGCGGATCAGCTCTGTGTCTGTCATGTCGGTGCCGGTCATGACCGCAGAATTCATTGTGCCACACGCATGCGAGCCAGACGGTAGGCCAAGTAGTGGCAGAAGCTAAACGCCGGCTGGAGGCTGGAGAATCGGTGACGGTGGAAGCGTTTGAGACAACGTCGAAGCAACCTAGTTTCAAGCAGGCTTGAAGGAAACAGCAAGGCCTGTCCCGCAAAACAAGTTTGTGGGATAGACCCGCCTTTGTCGATTAGTGTTTACCGACCGTCGTTTTTGAGCGGTCTTTCCGAGTAGTTCGCGGCATACGTGCTATCCGGAAGTTGAAGCCATTTTCTGATTCAATCGTGGGGCTAATGTCGTTATCCCCAGCGCCCGACACACGGTTTCGGCAAAGCGGTGTCGTTGAAGTTTGCCGTCAGAGCTGTAGAGACTGGAAGGAGCTGCGTGGGCCGCCTGGGCAATCGCGGAATTGATACGGTAGTTAGAGGCGTTCCGATGTGGTGCGTTCCGAGAAAGATGTTGTCAGGCGCCAGGGTATGGCTGGCTATCGCACTTCTCCTCAGGCCGAATCTAGCCCATCCACAGACTGAGACTCCGATTTTCGGCACAACCGTCGTCGTTCCTTCGGGCCTTCAGGGGCTAATCTACTTTATTCCGAAGGGTACCGGAAGGTTGCCCGGCTTCAGCACGCGATTGGTACAGCCGGATAGAACCTCCCTGACGCCGCAGGGTTTACAAACCCGGTACCTGGCGATAAATCCCCTTCGCACTATCAAACTCCCAGGAAGTCTGATTCGATGAAGTGGAGCAGCTGCTCCAGATTGCGGATACTCGGCCATGGTTCTGGTCCGGACTGCAGCCGCAATTCACTTCTTCACAAGAATGAGCTTCGGCTTGAACGTAGGCAGAAGCGAATCCAACGTGCGTCTGAGATCTTCCTCGACCTGGACAAAGTGTCGGTCTAGAACCTCGACGATGGATTCCGGTAGCTCATCGAACTGATAGAGGTAGATCCCTTGAGCAAAGAACGCCTTTACGCAACTCTTCGGAACACCCACGGCGGATGTCATCCAGATCACGTCGTCTTCGGCAACGAAGATTTCCGCCAGCATGAATGGCCACTGCGCCGGCACACTGACGGGGTTGCCAATGCGCCGGGCCCACTCCTCGGTTGGAGTCAGGAAGCGCAGCATTCTCGTCCCTGGAGACACTACTTCGGAAGGCATAGCTGTACTCCTTGAGCCGAAATCATAACACTTGTGGTGAGGCAATCGGTTCAGCAGCGACATTGATCGCGGAAACGGTACGGATGCACAGATGTGTCACATCCTGTTGATTGTCGAGGCCCGTGCGTCTGAAGCAGATTGGTTAGATTGACGCATTATGCACCAAGATCCGGCGGCTAGCTGCGCCTTCGATTTCGAAGTCTCGCCATGTTGCGTTCGGCTCGCCGAACCTGCGGTTCGTCCATCCCGAAGTAGTGCGCAATCTCGTGCCAAATCGTGTCGGCAACTATCTTCTTCAACTCGGCGGGTGTTCGTGACATGCGTTCGTGTGGACCTTGATAAATCGTTATCCGGTCAGGCATGGTGAACCCCTGAAAGACCGAGCGGCTGGTCAGCGGGTGGCCTTGGTAGAGGCCGAGCAGGCCTGGACGGGGCGGCTCTTGCTCGACGATAATGGCCACGTTTTCGAGGCGCCGGCGGAAAGGCTTGGGAATATCGCGGAGAGCTGCTTCAACCAGGCGATCGAACTCGGCAGCGGACAGCACGCTTCTTCATCCTATTCCAGTCTGCAGAAAGACCGAGGAGGCAAAAAGCATCATTGCGCAGAGGCAGAGGCCGCCTAGTTATTGCGAACGCCGTTACTCTCGCTTGGTCTCGGACGCCATTCTCCGAAATGCCCGTTTTTCATTCCCAATGCTACCGCCGGCACAAATTTTCAGTGGGATAGAATCGGCTAACATGCTATGCCACTGGCTGCTGGAACACGCTTGGGAACCGACGAAGTCCGCGCCCCCATCGGAGCGGGTGGCATGGAACGCCGAGTTGCCGCCCGAGGTTGCTAGCGCGCTTCGCAGCGGTTCTTCATGGGTGTCCCGGAGCGAAAGAGAAGGAAGGCGTCCACCGCCATGTTCGAAATGTCGTCGGCGGGGAGGCGGGCGCGTTGGCGCTTGGTATCGATATAGAGGAAGCGCGTGCCGGGTACGGCCGAAACTACCTGGTCGAAGGTTTCTCCGGAAGCGAGGTGTCCGTCTGCAGCTGTCCAGGGAAGTTCGTTCGATTGGCCCCGCCAAAAGGACCGGCCCGCCAGCGGGAATGTCACGATTGAAAACGCCCTGATGCCGGATTGCTGCAGGCGGAGCGCCATGGGCGTGAACGGTTGGTCTCTAGCGGGGCCGCCATCGTTCCGGGGAGTTCGCGACACGTGGTCGGAACCGTAGATGACCAATAGAGACAGGTTGCCGCGAAGACGCAGCAAGTCCACGATGTTGCTTGCCACAGCCTGTTCGCGGCTATCGAGGTAAGGGCTTCCCTTGGGCGGTCCGATACCGACCTCCAGGCCTTGCTGGAAGGCAAGTATGGAGAGTTCGACGGTCCGCAATTCGGATCGAAGAGCGGAATCTTTCGTGAGCGCCTTCAGTTGGGCCGCAGCTTCGAGTCCACGAGTTTTGATTGCGGTTTCGGCCGGGATGCTGACCTCGTTGGCCCGGAGCCGCTCTTTGAGGGCCGCGAGGTGTTGGCGGATCGCAGCAGCCGGAGAATCGATATCGGTGAGGTGAACACGAATTCGTGCGTCCGGGTTCAACTCGGTGTTGAAGCTCCGGATTCCTTCGAGAATACCGGCACGAAGGCACAGTGCCGACGGCAACCGGTCTGACTTGCCATCCACGAAAGCCTGGGCGTCCTCCTCGTAGGCAGCCTTTTCCTCGATGGCGACGTCACGCAGGCCCGATGCGCTATGCAGCTGTTTCAGGTACTGCAGTTCAAACTCTTCGTTTTCTTCCAGGCCGTGCAACTCGCCCACAAGATAAGCGTCGTAGCCTTCGGTGGGAAGCGGCAGGGTCTGGGGCTGCCGCGCGGAAGACACGCCGGGACGAATTTCCTGCGCGGTTGCTTGGCTTGCGGTTCCTGAGAGGAAGAGAAAGGCTACTGTGAGCAGATTGGTTCGCCGGAGCACTGTTGCTATTATCTGGGATTTACTATTTCCAGTTGGCGGACGAGCATCTGCTCCCTAGTGGGTCGTTCTGAGCGTGGAGAAGTCATTTGGATCGGCTTTGGTAGCGCGGTTGGCGCGGAAGTAGCATGCCAGCGTGGTTGTCGGTAGGTAGCGCGGCTACGGCCGCGAAGGTGATTGGGTCGATGGCGCTGACTCCATAGAGGGGTAGTTGGCGGGATTCCGCCTGATTGGTCGGCTTCTCGTCATGTGGGCG
>PMOK01000040.1 GCA_003162425.1 Bryobacterales bacterium
GCGGTCCGGTGAATGGCTGGAGGATCCACTGAATCGACGTGGCGCGCGCACTTTTGCGTGCCGCGTTCACACTCGTGTGAACGCTTGGTTTGGTGTTCGCAAGAGTGCGAACACGGAACGCACGAGTGCGTGCGCTACAGTCAGGAGTAGGCCATGCTCCATATCACGAACGGTGAATCCGTCTCGATTCCCCAGACCAGTACCTCCCGGTCAACTCACATATTGGAACAACGATTACCGCTCCAGGAATTGAGCCGCATTCGAGCGCGCTTCAACGCCGAATTCTTTGGAATGCCGCTCTCGGAGGTCTCATTCGTCGAACGAGACGATGCGATTGTCCATTTGCACAATCACGAAGAGGTCATATCTTTGGTTCGAGCACGATCTTTACGACCAGCTTCAACTGATCCAGATTCTGGACTGGTTCTCGCATCAGGATCTCGTCCACACGCGGCTATCCTTCATCTCCGTGAATAGTTATCTCTCTTTGATTTGCGGCATGAAGTAACCGCGCTCGAATTCAAAACGGCACAAACGGCGTGGAATGCTTTTTGTTCTCCCGAACCAACAGGACTGGCGGCGCTGGTGGAATCCGATACGTCCGCTATGCCATTTCTGCACAACGCCTTGCTGCGTCATCTTGAACAGTTCCCTGCCCTGCGCAACGGTCTGTCACGAACAGAGCGGCACATTCTCCAGCTCACCGGGTCAGATGTATCGGAATTTCGCGAGTTGTTTCCGGCGGCTCAGAAGATGGAAGACAAGCACTGCGTTCGGCCGGCAGGTTCATGAAGGCAAAGAGGACCATGTTCGCGCGAACGGAATCAATCGTTGGCTGGGCGGCGTGCACTTGTGTGAAGGCGCGCCGGTGTGGCGCTGGGACGAAGCTGCGCGTACCATCCGGCCTTAGTTAGGTGTGTCCCCTTGCTTACGCGCGGGGCTACGCACTCGCGATATGGCGCGAACCAGCTTGCGATAGGGCATCTCAGCAAGATCATGGAAGCCGATCCATTCGCCGTCGCTCCAGGTGGAGTAATGCCAGCGCGCGAGAAGAGCCAGGTGCTCCTGTTTTTCGGCGAGTGGCGCCATCACCGGTTGGAGAGATGCCACCAGCTCGCGCAGCCGCTGATCCAGCGATACGTGGGAGGTCAACGGAAATTCCAGCGGCGCCTGCCATGAGCCCTGACACAGGAACCAGAGCAAAACGCTGTCGGGCGCGGAAGCCGGCGCCACGGTCACGCCAAAGAGCCGGTCCACGTCACACACCAGATCGTCGCGTAGCGCGAGCACTTGCTGAATACTCTCCAGCCGCTTATGCTGGCGCGCGGCTTCCTCGAAGTTCATCTCGTGACTCAACCGTTCCCGCGCCGCCGACGTTACGCTCACCAGCGATGCGCCGTCACCGGCCAGGAACTCCCGCACACGCTGCACTTCACTCATATACTCCTCGCGTCCCACCACTTGCTGGCAAGGCCGCAAGCACCTATTCATTTCGCCGTAGATGCAGCCGGGATGCTGCGGGCTGGGCTCCAGATTCTCCTGACATCGGCGCATCTGGAACAGATCCAGGAATTGGTTTTCGAATAGCTCCGCGGCGGCACGAGTTCGAAACGGGCCGTAGTAGAGCGCAGATCCGCCACTGAGGCGCGTGGTCACCTGCGAGCGCGGGAATTCGTTCGTCAAAATCAGCTTCAAGTAGGCCGGCATGCGCAGTTTTACCAACCGCAAGTAGTCGTCCGGATAATGGCGTTTGGCAAGCGCGTAGTGCAGCAGCATGGATTCAAAGCGCGAGGCCGTGAGCCAGTATTCCACGCGCGTAACCACTTCACGCAGATTGAGCGACCGGCGGAGCGCACCGGCCGGCTTCAAAATCCGCAACAGCCGGCGCCGCAACATACTGGTCTTGGCAAGATAGGCCGATCGATCTCCGGCCGACACCAGAAATACGGCGTCGGTGTTCGGAAGCGCATTCATGGCCTCGTCGAGCGAGGCGACATCCAGGAGCTGCGGGTCGGGAACAACCATCCTTCTCTAGTTTCTCGTTTCTCGTCGCTGGTTAGGCACCGGCTCCCTTACGGTCGCGGTTCGGTAACATAGGCAGCTCGGTTTTGCGAACCAGAAGCGCTAACATGGAGTAACTCCGGTTCATATTAGGGCACGGGAAAGAGCGCGGTTTAGACAGCTGCATGGTCGGCAAGACTGTCCAGAACTATCAGATCGTAGAAACATTGGGTCAAGGCGGGATGGGGACCGTCTACAAAGCGCTGGATCTGCGACTGAACCGGTTTCTGGCTCTCAAGTTCCTGGTGCCGGAGCGCGTTACCGCGGACCGCAAGCGTCGTTTCTTTCAAGAAGCCAAAGCTGCATCGGCGCTGAATCATCCCAGCATCGTACACATTTACGACATCGGGCAATGGGAAGGCGCGGACTTCATCGCCATGGAGTACGTGGAAGGGCGCACGGTGCAGCAAATGCTCCGTGACGGGCCCATGCAGATCGATGACGCCTTGCGCTATGCCATACAAGTGGCCGACGCCATGTCGGTGGCGCACGCCGCCAACATTGTGCACCGGGATCTCAAGCCGGCCAACGTTATGGTGACGTCGCGGGGCCTGGTGAAAATTTTGGATTTCGGTGTGGCGAAGCTCAACGACCCGGTCTCGCCGAGTCCCATGGACCCCAAACCGCCGTCAGCCGAAACCGAAACGTTCGCGAATGTGAACCAAACCATCGAAGGCATGGTGGTGGGCAGCCCGGCCTACATGTCGCCAGAGCAGGCCATGGGCAAGCCGGTGGATGCGCGCTCCGATATTTTTGAATTCGGTCTGCTGCTGCATGAAATGCTGACAGGGCGTCCCGCGTTCGGCGGCGCTACAAAACTGGAGGTGCTTTCCGCGATCCTGAAGACGGATCCACCGAGACCCAGCAGCATCAATCCCGCCGTGCCTCCGGAACTGGAATGGGTGATTGCACATTGCTTACGGAAAGATCGGGAGCGCCGCTTTCAAAGCATGTCCGAAGTCAGGATTGCGCTGGACGACTTACGCACCGAAACCAGCGTCTCCGGCTTTCGCGCCCCGGTGCTTCCCGGTTCCCAGCCTGGCACTCCGGCGGTTGTGCCACCACCAGTGGACCCTCCCAAACGGCGCACTTTGGGTTGGGGAGTTGGACTCGCCGTGGGTTTGTCCATCGCGGCGGTCTTTGTCCCGCTCTTGCTGCGCACTTCAAAGCCGGCCGCTACGGGGCCACTTGAAATCACGCGTCTGACAACCGAGGGCGGATTGTGCATCGACCCCGCAATTTCTCCCGACGGAAAATTGCTCGCCTATGCGTCGGACCGGAGTGGCGAAGGCCACCTCAGCCTCTGGCTGCGGCAAATCGGCGGTGGCGATGCGGTCCGCCTGACGCACGGCGCCTCCGACGATGTCGAGCCTGATTTCTCCCCCGACGGAATGCGCATCGTTTTCCGATCCACGCGCGAAGGCGGCGGGCTATACATCATTCCGGCATTGGGCGGTGAGGCGCGCAAGATTGCGGACCAAGGCCGGCAGCCCCAGTTTTCGCCCGACGGTTCGAAGGTGGCTTATTGGGTGGGGCCCGAGAACCCATTTCCGCTGCGAGATGGCGTTGCCCACGCGTTTCTTCTCGATCTCGCGACTTCCACGAGTCGGCGCCTCAGGCCCGATTTTGCGGCGTCCGTGCATCCGATCTGGAATCCCAATGGCACCCACATCGGTTACCTAGGATTGAAGGATCCCAAGAACATGAAAACTTACGACTGGTGGGTCACCACGCTTGACGGAAACTCGCCGGCCGTGATTGTTCCCCTCGTAGGCCTCGAGTTGTTCGTAGATCCGTTCGCTTGGCGAGGCAACCGTTTGTACGCCGCGAAGGAGGGTAAGGACCGAACGACGATCGGCGAGGTCCGAATTGATCCACAAAAGTGGAAACCGATTGGCGAGGTTCGCCCTCTGACGGCCGGAACTACAAACGAGTACTCGCCGTCCGTATCAAAGGATGGCCGCCTCGTTTTTGCCAGTGTCACCGGGAACACTCAAGTGTGCAGCTTGCCGCTCGATGCCAATGAGGGTAGAGTTCGCGGCGCGCCCGAGCGTCTTACACGAGACACCGGGGAAGATATGGCCCGATCCATTTCCGCCGATGGCAAGCGAATCGCGTTCATCTCAAACCAAACCGGCTCCGACCAGGTCTGGGTGAAGGATCTGGAGTCGGGCGCTGAGCGAGCCTTGACAACCGGCAGCCAGAAAGTAGATCCGGTGATCAGCCCAGACGGCCAGCGCGTCGCCTGGACCGAAAATGTGATCGAACACAATGAGATTTTCGTTACGCCATTCGACGGTGGTCTGCAAAAGCAGATTTGCGGCCAGTGCGATATACCCAGGGCTTGGTCATCCGATGGACAGTTTCTTGTTTACCGGACCGTTCCGGATCCGTTTCTCGGTCTTCTGAATGTCGCGACGGGAAAAGCAACGCCCTATCTGAGAGTCTTTGTCTCCCATGCTTCCATGTCGTGGGACGGGAAATGGATCGCCTTCACGGAGCGCCGCAGCGCGCGCGACTATACCACTTATGTCGCGCCTTTCTCTCCCACGTGGCCGCCTGCACAATCCGAATGGGTGGAAATCATGCGATCGCCGGAGGTGAATCCGGGCGCTGGATGGTCCCCGGATGGCAACCTGCTCTACTTCAGCTCGGATCGGGACGGATATGCGTGCCTGTGGGCTTTGCGGTTGGATCCGCGAACCAAGCAGCCGCGCGGCAAGCTGCTCGCCGTCCAGCATTTTCACACGCCCTCAGAAAGAATGACAGCGCCGTCGCGCCAATACGCAGTAGCCGTCGCGCGGGACAAAATAGCCGTCAGCCTGGAGGAACGCTCCGGCGGGATTTGGATGTTGAGCCTGAAGGACTAGATAGTCGTTGTTATCTGCACCTGCTTCTGATAACATGGCTCGAAACCAAAAAGGAGCGTGACCCGTGACACCTGAGTTTCTGGAAGGCCCCATCGCGAGAGATTATCGCGAGATTCTCGAAGCCGCTACAACGTACGAAGCCGCAACGCGCCAAAAGCCGGCCACCGGCGGAACAAAATGCAAGTCGGGCAGTAAGGGCTGTGATGTCCCAACCGGCGGCAACGCTTGCAAGACAGGCGACGGCTGCCAAGTCCCCACCGGCGGCAAGGCTTGCAAGACAGGCGACGGCTGCCAAGTCCCCACCGGCGGCAAGGCTTGCAAGACAGGGGATGGCTGCGCGGTCACGACGGTCCCGACCAGTGGTAAGGCTTGTAAGTCGGATCGCAAGGTCTGCAAGAAGGCGCACGCATTACACGCCGGCGTCCCCGGCTGGTCGCAGCCTCCTGCGCCGCCCCTCGCGTAAGCTCGCTCCGGCATGTTTTTGACAGAGGCAGGCGTTGTTCACTATCTGGTGGAGCAACGCTTTGCCGACATCGCGGACGTGGTCGGTGGAGAATTGCGAGTTCACGGTATTAGCCGGCGTAACCTGAACTTTCGCGTGGCCGCAGGCAAGCGCCAATATCTGGTGAAACAAGTCCGCAAGTGGGACGAGGACGGTCGCGCCAGCATCGAACGCGAAGCCGCGGTGTATTGGCAAGCAAAAACGAATCCGGCCCTGGCTCCTGTGGCCGCGTTGGCGCCCGAATGCCACGCGTGGGATCCGGCGAACGCGATTTTGATTCTGGAATATCTGCCTGCGCATACAGATCTGTTCGATCTCGCCGATCGATTTGATCCTGCCGTGGCGCGCTTAGCCGGGAAAGCCATGGGATGCTTCCATCGGGCCATGCGCGACGAAAAACATCGCGAGCAGTTTTCGGCGGAAATACCGTGGTATGTGTCGATGCAAGAGATCGACCCAGATGATCTCAAGGATGAGAGCGCAGGACGGAAAGAGTTGCTTGGGGCGGTTCGAAAATATTCCCAGTTCGGAACAGCGCTGGAGCGAGCGCGTGTGGAATGGCGCGCGGAGACCGTGATTCAGGGCGATTGGAAGCTCGGCAACTGCCTGATTCCTGCCGCGCGCGATCGGCTGCGTTTGGTGGACTGGGAATTCGCTTGCTGGGGCGATCCTGTTTGGGACCTCGCAACATTATTGCAATCCTACTGGAACTTCTGGGTGCTTTCGCCGTCGCAATATCGGATTGAAGACATCCAGCCGGCGTTGCGAGCGGTCCTTGAAGGATACGCACAGCCTGGTGTTTCCCAGAAAGCCATCCGGTTTGCCGGCGTGCGGATGTTGCAGACGGCTTGGGAGTGCCTGGATAAAGCAGATCGCATGACGGCGGATGCGGTTCGCCTGATGCAGGCCAGCCTCAATATCCTGACGCGGCCAGAGTGGGCCGCCGAGCAACTATTGGGCCAGCAACTACAGGGAATGACGTGACGCTGATCGAAGAACTGCGGGCAATTCTGGCTCGAGACCTGCCGGATCAGGACGATCCGGCCAAGCTCGCCGTGGTGCTCTATAACCGCTGCTACACGGAGTCGATTTTAGATCCGCCTTCCATCGAATCGAGCGACGAAGACCTGACCGCGTTGCTCGCCGCAGCGAACCAAAGTCGCGCAAGTTGGGATGAAGGCTGGACGATCGATCAAATGCTGGACGGCGGACGAATTCTAGCGCGCAAGGGCGGCGCAGCTCGAGCATTTCTACCGGGTGAGTATTTGACTTATCGCGGGATCGGCTCAGGCCCGGAGGCAGGCGCAAAAGTAAGCATCTTCGCTCCAGCAGGATCTTCGGACTTGCAGGACGGATTCTACTACGCGTTTTCGGAAACGGTCAGCGCATATGACGAAGGAGAACGGACTCTTCGTTTTTACTGGAACGTCACTCGCGAAGGCGCGCCGCGGCTCACGGAAGCAGTCACGCGAGCGTTCAACCGCTTTCAAATCCCTTTCCGATTCAAATGCCTCGCGCGAGCGTCGCCTTATCCGCGACGGGATGCGGCGGTCTTGTACCTCGACGCGCGCTATTATCCGATCGCCTCACTGGTCGTAGAGTCGATTTACGCCGAGGTTCAACATGTGCTCGGTCCGAGCACGCCATTATTCACCAAGCGCCTGGCCGACGGCCTTGCTTTCGCCGAAGACCCGGGCGGGAGCTTTGGAGAGCATCGAATGAAGATTCTCGCGGCTGCCATGGTCGCCACGCGCGGAATGCCGGTGGAGGAACGAATCGCGGAACTCGGCCGGCAGTTCGAGCAGCGCGGCCTGTCTCTGGATCGGCCGTGGCTGAACCCTGGCTCGATGGATCGCTACGAGTTTCCTTTTCCCGTCTCATGAATCCCGCGTACCTTGAGACAGCCGAAAGGATCGGCGCGCGTCTTTGCCGCGATGCGCTGTGGCACCAGGGACGCTGCAATTGGACCGCCGATTTCCTGGATAGCGACAGCGTTGCGCACGGAGCATTGGGACCCGACCTGTACGACGGCGCCAGCGGGATCGCCCTGTTTCTTTGGCGCCTGGCAGCCTCCACCGGGGAACGCATTTTCCGCGTAACGGCGGAAGCAGCATTGCGCCAAGCTCTCGACAGAATGCCGATCTCAGGATGCGGATTGTATGCCGGCGGACTGGGCGTGTTGTACGCGGCAGCCGAAATTCGACAGGACTTCGACGAAGGCGCTGTACTTCTACAGGCCGAGCCCGATCCTGCCCGGCTGGACATCATGGACGGCAGTGCGGGTGCGATCGCCGTTTTGCTGAGCCTCCAGGCGCAAAGCGGCTGCAGGCGGTTGCTCGACGCCGCAGTGAGGCACGGTGACGTTTTGCTGGCGAGCGCAGCGCGCGGCGAAGACGGCTGGAGTTGGAAGACCATCGCAGCGCATCGCAATCTGACTGGCTTTTCGCACGGCGCCGCCGGTATCGCCTGGGCATTGCTGGAGCTCTACCGTGCTACCGAAGAGCGCCGATTTCGCGATGCGGCGCTCCAAGCGTTTCGATATGAACGAAGCTGCTTCCATCCCGCCGAAAGCAATTGGCCTGACTATCGCGGTGAGACGGCGGAGTATCCGGTCTTATGGTGCCACGGAGCAACGGGAATCGGATTCTCACGCTTGCGCGCCTGGCAAATCCTAGGTGATGAAGAGCTGCTGGCCGAGGCGCGAGTGGCTCTCACCACGGTCCGCGAGCGCACCGCTTCACTCAGTAATTTCTCGTTGTGCCATGGGAAGGCCGGCAACGCGGATTTGCTCCTCTATGCCCGCCAGGTGCTCGCCGAGGAAGATTGGCTGGCCGCCGCCGAACGAATCGCGCAAGAAGGCATCGATCGATTCGAAAAGCGCCGGGTTCCATGGCCCTGCGGCCTTGCGGGCGCTAACGAAACGCCCGACCTCATGCTGGGCACCGCCGGGATTGGATATTTCTATCTGCACGTCGCCGATCCTGCGCAAATTCGTAGTGTGTTGCTGCCGGCAGTTCAATGATAAACGTCATTCCCACTGCGGATGGTTTCGGGACCATCGAGATTCGTAACGTCTCTTATCAGACGGCGACGAACATGCCGGGTCGCGCGCCGGCTCTTTAGAACTTGAAAATTACATCCATCGCCAGCTGGAACTGGCTCTGGCGGGTTCCGTTATCGTACGCTCGGCGATCAAATGCCCGATCGAACCTGATTTCGGGACGCAGCAGAACAGTGCTTCCCTCCCAGTGTCCCCACATCAGAGTTTCCTCCGCGTACCGGTTCTTGAAGCCGGTTCGCTGACCTTTCATGTCATCCAGAAAGTCGGAGCGGATCGAAATATAGTTTTTGGCCGAAAGCTCTTTTTCGGCGTAGTTGACTAGCGCCCACTCCGGAGCGAAGCAACGAACCTCTCCCGCCGAACAGAATGCGCCGTTCGTGCCCTTTTCCGGTACCAGTGGACCGAAGACGCTGGGCACATCGCGCTGATACATGTACCAGGCCTCGCTGGCCATGTGCCATGACTTGTTGAACTTGTGGTACCAGGTGATGTCGAACATCTGGAGGTTGTTGTAGCCGTACCTACCGCGGTTGATGCCGTTCGCGCAAGGATACAGATTGTCGTTGCCTTGATTGAATGTGTAGCTGATGCAGACGTCGGCGGACGGCCGCGCGTCCTTCGTCCAGGGAGCCACGTCGTGACTCGCGGTGAGTCCTAGTTGCAATAGCAATTTGTCATTCAGCCGGACGGTACCGAGGATACCGGTGTCCGTAAACGGGTCAACCGCATAAAGCAACGAGTGTGTGTAGACGTAGTTATTGGGCGCCAATTGCGCTTCGATACCAGGAATCGAGATGAAGCGACCGATGCGGAGATTGAGTCCTTCGCCTATCTGGGGAATGTATAGATCCACGTACTCGAGCGCCGGATCAAAACCGTACACGCGATGGTCGTCCAGCAACTGCTGGCTGAAATATCCAAGGTTGGTCGTGAAACGATAGCTGGTGCCGTACAAGGCGGTGAGGTGGAATCCCCAATCGAAGTGATCGGTTTGAACCGAATCAGGGATGCGTTCGACATAGAGCACCCCTTGGTCGAATTCGATTCGATTGGCGAAGATGTCGTAGGCCGACGGGTAGTTCGAATCATGCGACGTGCTGAGGTTGAAGCTGCCTTCCACCCAGCCGTACACTTTGACCCTGCTCTGCTCCCAGGCATCGCCATTCGAGCCTCCGTAAAGAGCTTCCATGAGCGGCGGCACGTTTGTATCCGGCGCGCCGATTTCTGGCGATCCGCCATAGGACCAGTCGGAGTTGGGAAAAGGCGGTGAGTCGAGCGGCGAGGGCAACGCGCGGCGTGGTGGCTCGGGTCCACTCGCGGCGGTACCTTTCCAGTCCTGGGCGTAGGCGTGCGAAAGTCTTTTGAGGAATCCCTGGTGCGCGCCCAGCGTGAGCGTCACGGTCACGTTTCCGCCAGGGGTCAGGTCTTCTTCGGCCACCGGTGAGTCGGCGAACCCGAGCTTGGTTGCTTTGAACTGATAATGTCCTGGCTTGAGGTCATCGATTGCGAACGATCCGTCCGCGGCGCTCACGAATGTCCGATCGGTATTTTCCGGTGAGCTGTGGGCGATCACTTGCGCGCCCGCGATTGCAGATCCAGCAGCATCGTGAACCAGGCCATGCGCCTGGCCGGCAGCGCGAGCAGCGAGGCAAAGCATCAATGCGACTGCGGCCAGCCGCGCACGAACGAAGCTGAAAGGATTCAATGCGAATTTTCGTTGTGGGGCAGGTTGGTAACCTGCCGCCGATTGGCAATCGGCGCAAACGGCGCGGGTTAGCAACCCGCGCGCAGGATACCATCCTGCCCCACACCTAAACTGACCCACTACGTGATCTTCCCACACGTTGACTGCCCAACACGGCAATTTAGGAATGCTACCGTGAAGAATGGCTCGCATTACCCGACGTAATTTTGCGAAGTTTGCGGCGTCCATCAGTGCTTCGGCGGCGTTTGCAGCGCCCATCGGCAAGCAGTCTCGCATCCAATGGCATGAATGCCCGGCTGTCTATCCGGAAGGGATCGAGTCAGCCGACCCGGACAGTAACAGCGTGCTGTTGTGGACTCGCCATCCGTTTCTAGCGGATCACGATGAAGCTCTGACGGTTGAGATTTCCGAAGCTCGAGGGACAGGTTATCGAAGGCGATCCTCGGTTCTCTATCTGACGCAGCTCGTGCCAAAAGCACCGACTCCCTCACGGTCGCGGTTCGGTAAGACGCAGGCCCGCGATCGTTATTTCAGCATGGAAAATCCGGCGTAAAAAACGTTGTTATCCACGCCAGGATTGACCGGGCTCGTGAAGGCATTGGAGATATGTAGAAACTTGTAGCCGATGCTGATGGCATGCCGCTGGCCCGTCTTGATACGGACGCCGCCGCCCAGGTCGATTAGAAAATTTAGTCCTGTCGCACCGGTGACGTTGATGGGGATCGGCTCGTTAGAGGCAATAATGCCTTCGTTGGTTTGGAGGAATGGATACACGCGGTGACTGCGCGCAAAGTCTACTGTGAACCCCAGAGGCGTTACGGCGAATCCGTATACGGCATGAGCGGGAACAAACTGCGGCAGGTATTGTCCTGGCTGCAACAGAACGGCGGCGGGCATGAGCTCGCCGGTATAGGATATCGATACGCTGGGCCAAACCCAGCAACGGTAGCTGTAACCGAATCCTGCAAGAAAGAAACGGCGATCCGTCGTGGTTCCGATCAGCATCGCGGAGACGGGCGAATAACCGGCGAAGAATTCAAAATCGTGACGGGGCTCGGAGGGTGAGGGGTCCGAGGAGCAAAAACCAGCCCAGGCGGGCGACGCCAGGAGTAATAGTAGTAGTCCCCAGCCGCGCTGCCATTTGCATTTAGTACTAGTGAATGGTAACCACCCGGCTGAAATTGCTGTCCCACAGAGAGATAATTCAAGGTAGGCAGACATGCGTATAGTTGCTTTTGGTATTGTAAGCTTGCTCGTCGGTTCCTGGGCCGTCGGCGCCGTGACGAACTCCGTAACATTTGTCCCGCTCAATCAACCAGCCGCGGGAGCCGGCCCCGTGTCATTCGCAATCGGCGACTTTAACGGGGATGGAAAACCCGATCTCGCAGTGGTGGATCAGCGTTCGGCCACGGTGCGGGTGTTGCTCGGCGTCGGCAACGGCTATTTCGAGCCCTGGGTGGAGTATCAAGTCGGGATCGATCCGGTTGCGATCGCGACAGCTGATTTCAACGGGGATGGAAAGCTGGATCTGGTGGTGGCGAACCGCACCTCAGACACGGTCCAGCTCCTGCTGGGGAATGGGGACGGCACTTTTCGATCTTTCACCACGCTGGAGGCCTCCGGACCAACGGCGTTAGCGATTGGCGACTTCAACCGCGATGGAAAGCTGGACCTGGCAGTTACTAATTCGAATTCCAACACTGTCTCAATTTGGCTGGGTGTTGGAAACGGCATCTTCCGGCCGGCGCTCGATTTTCGCGTTGGGGAAGGCCCGTCATCCATCGCCGTCGGGGACTTTAATGGCGACGGAAAACTGGATTTGGCGGTAGCGAATCTGGCTTCAAACAATGTTTCAATCCTGCTTGGAACAGGCAACGGGGTTTTTGAACCAATCCTGACGTTCGCTGCAGGGCTAACTCCTGCCTGGATTGCATTGGGCGATTTCAATGCTGACGGGAAAGTTGACCTGGCGGTTGTCAACGCGACTGGTTCTAAGAGCTACGGCTTCAAGAGCACCGTCTCAGTACTACTTGGCAACGGGAACGGAACTTTTCAACCTCCGCTAACTTCTTCGGCTGGGCCTACGGCCTCCTTCGTCATATCGGCCGACCTAAATGGCGACGGCAAGCCGGATCTGGTGGTTGCCAACCCCGGGTCTAACAACATCGCAATCCTGTTGGGATTTGGAAACGGATTTTTCGCACCGCCCTTAAACGTCACGGTGGGGCAGGGTCCGGCCTGGATTGGTTTGATTGATTTCAACCACACCGGTACGCCCGATCTGATCGTGGCGAACAGTCTTTCGGACACCCTTTCGGTGTTATCGAATCTCACTGCGGGCAATCGCAGATAGAGTCGATGCGGTTGAAAACGCCGCAGCGGTCTAAACTGGATTCTAGCGGCATGCCTCACACATTTCTCTATCTGTCGCGTTCGTGATCTGGGTAATCTTCGCCTGTCTTGTGTGGCTCACAGCAGGTCTGATGTTGCTTACGAGACGCTGCTCGCGTTTTCTCCCGACCGCTTTGCCTCGCGATGGCCGGGACGTTCCCCTTCGTTTTTGCTTACCAGATAGTTGCGGCGTTCTTCGTTGCGGCTCTGCTTTTGACGGCCTCGGCTTTTTTGAATATCCTAGAACCAAGTTCCCCCGCGATGACCCAGAACGCGCTTGCTATTGTTATTAGCCTCGCAGGTGCTTTGTTGTCGTTCGGCGCGATGTTGATCACGTCTCTGGCTGGTTTCTGCGAGGGCTGGCGCACCGGTTGGGAATACGGCAAGGGTCGCCCGTTTCCGGAAGTCCTCTATGAGACGCCGATGGCGAAGATCCTCAGTCGCTTCCGACGAAAGGCGCGGCCAGTTGCAAAACGCTCCAGCGGTTCGACCGGCTGTTCCTAGTAAACTGGAGTTCGATAAAATCGTTCTGCACGATGGACGGCACATCCAACTCCGGCGAAATCACGGGCTGGCTGGAACAGTGGGCGCAAGGGGATCCGGACGCATTGGATCGTCTGGCTCCGCTGGTGTATGACCAACTTCGCGTCATTGCCGACAATCTGCTGCGCAACGAGGCCGCGGATCACACGCTGCAGCCGACCGCCCTGGTGAGCGAAACATTCCTGAAGCTACTCGAGAGCGATCCGCAAACCACGTTTGCGAATATTCCATCCTGGGCGCTCACGAACCTTGCCAATCTGGCAGACGCCAACGGCTTTGGCTTTGTCCCGGACCCGACTGCTCTGCTCAATGAGCCTCCCGATCCGGCAGTGGTGGCCTTTGAGGCGCAACTGGCCGATGTCGGTGGCCCGTTCATCACGACATCCGACACTGGTTTCCAGACTCAGCCAATTCTCTCTCGCCTATTGCGCATACGTTAACGCGCTCCTGGGCATCACAACTCCCTGCGTTCCGGGGCCGCCCGGCACGAGTCAATACGAATTTACGTTACCAACTCGGGCCCTATATGAACAACGGCGACACGTATGAGTCCTTTGTGAATTTTCAGATTTATTCACGCGATGTCACCGAGCAACTGCTCGCTACGCCCGAGCCTGGGATGGTTGTGCCGCTCGGTGTCGGATTCGTTGCCGTTGGACTGCTGAGACTCAAGCGAACTAAGCGCACCTAGTGGACACCGACTCACGCGCGTAATACAACGTAATTTACGCTTTCCCTGATTGGCATCTTTGCGTCGAACGTCACCAGGGTCAATCGTGCTGCGAAGGCGAAGGCGCACAGGTAAGCGTCACTCCATAGGTTCGGAGAACTCGATGGACCTTTGGTAAATCCCTGCCATTTTTCAGGGAGTTCGTTCGGCTCTGCCAAATAACCGATTCGGCGGTCCGATCGCAGGACGCCAGCCGTCCGTCTTCAACATTGCCGAACCGCCCGATGAAGTCTGTGCCGCTCAGCGGCCAGCGCAATCCAGACATTTACGTCAGGCAAGTAGGTCATCAAAGTCGAAATTCGACAGGTCCAGCGCCCCTGGACGCCTGGAGCGAATTACCGGCAGTTCAATCTCGCGATCACCGAAAGAGCCAAAGGCACCTGACGCGAGGTTGCCCTGGACTTCCTTTTCTACAGCCTCAACGATAAACTGTTCCACGGTAGCTCCGCGCGATGCCGCCAGGGTTTCACTCTTTTGGTAGAGGGAGTCGGGAAGATTGACAGTGGTCTGCATAAAACGTCCGCTTCGTTTTATTCTCCCATGTCGGCAGGCGGCCTGAGCCTCGCACTATCAACTCCCCCACCCTGGATTAGCTCTAAAGAGCCAGTTTCCTAGCCCCGCGTCACGTCGGGTAACTAATGAGATGTTTTGAGCATCCTTAAATATGGACGGCACAGGGTGCCCGGCTAAGCGTCGCTCCCTACCTCCCTCGGAATCCTCTTCAGTGTTGCTGCTAGGATGAATTTGGCTCATGCCTTCTTCGACGAATACGCTAGTGCTCAACTCCTGTCACAGTAGCCCCGGTCTTGGAACCGGCGAGCGACGCCATGGAAGAACCCTGAGATCGGGGAACTGACATGGCGGAAGAGCATCCTAAGCAGTCCACGCAGGCAGATAATCCGAACCCGCCTGGCGCCACCAAACCGAAACGTTCCGTGGTTAAGCGGATCATTGTCTGGCTCGTGATTCTTCTGGTTTTCGCTGGCCTTTTCGTGGTGGTTTTGCGACAGAAGAGCGCTCCACAGGCAGCAGCGCAGGGAGGCGGCCGGCGCGGGGCGCTTGGCGGCGGTGGCCCGGTCAGCGTGATGACGGCCACTGCGAAGAAGGGCGACGTCGGCGTTTATCAGGAGGCCATCGGCACTGTTACGCCGGTCTACACCAGCTCTGTCACCAGCCAGGTGACCGGACTGATCGTCGCCGTCCATTACACAGAAGGCCAATTGGTCCATAAAGGCGATCCACTGGTAGACATCGATCCCCGCCAATACGAGGCGAACGTGACGCAGGCCCAAGGAACATTGGATAAAGACACCCACGTTCTGGCACAAGCAAAGATGGACTTGGAACGGTACCGCGCCGCGTGGGAGAAGAACGCCATCGCCAAGCAGATTTTGGAGGACCAGGAGAAGACCGTGCTCCAGGACGAGGGCACGGTCAAGGCCGACCAGGGCCAATTGCAATTTGATCAGGTCCAGCTCACCTATTGCCATATCACCGCGCCCTTCACTGGACGCGTCGGGCTGCGGCTGGTGGACCCCGGTAACTTGGTGCAGGCGAACAGCACCACGCCCCTCGTAGTGGTTACACAGGAGCAGCCCATTACTGTGATTTTTACGATCGCCGAAGACTATCTCGGCCAGATTCAGGGTCAGCTTCGCCATGGCGGCCAGTTACGCGTGGACGCCTATGATCGCACCGCGCAAACAAAAATCGCTAGCGGCAAGCTTTTGACCGTCGACAACCAGATCGACACCACTACTGGCACGGTCAAGCTGCGCGCCATCTTCGATAACAATAACGGTACGCTCTTTCCCAACCAGTTCGTGAACACCCGGCTGCTGGTGACAACACAACACAATATGACGGTAATCCCCACCTCCGCCATCCAGCACAACGGCGATGCATCGTTCGTATACCTGATTCAGAATGGGACCGCGCTGATCCGCAACGTTCAGCCCGGCCAAGCGGACGGGAACCTGACCGCGGTGGAAGGCATTAACCCGGGAGACATCCTGGTCAACAGCAGCTTTGAGAAGCTGCAAGCCAACGCGAAGGTGGTAATCGCCAAAGCGCCAAAGCCTGCCACGACCAGCGCAACCAAGGCCGCGCCGTGAGTCCGTCGCGCCCATTCATCCTGCGGCCCGTCGCCACGTCACTGCTGATGGCCGCGATTCTGTTGGTCGGGGTCGTCTCCTACACGCAATTGCCGGTTTCCGCGTTGCCTCAGGTGGATTACCCGACCATCCAGGTACTCACTTTCTATCCAGGCGCCTCCCCAGACGTCGTGGCCACTACCGTTACCGCGCCGCTGGAACGGCAGTTCGGTCAGATGCAAGGGCTCAGCCAGATGACCTCTACCAGCTCCGGCGCGGTTTCGGTCATCGTATTGCAATTCAGCCTCAGCCTCAACATCGACGTGGCCGAGGAAGAAGTGCAGTCGGCCATCAATGGCGCCGGGAGTTTTCTGCCCAGCGTGCTTCCGTCGCCGCCCATCTATAGCAAGACGAACCCCGCTGATGTGCCGGTGTTAACTCTGGCGGTCACCTCCGACTCCATGCCGCTTTCGCAAGTGGAGGACTTGGTGGACACGCGACTTGCGCCAAAACTTTCGCAGCTTAACGGAGTGGGCCTCGTTAGCATCAGTGGCGGGCAGAAGCCGGCCGTGCGTATCCAAGCCAATCCCGCTTCGCTGGCCTCCTACGGCATCACGCTGGAGCAGCTTCGCGCGGCGCTCCTCCAGACCAGCGTGAATGCCGCAAAGGGCAACTTCGATGGTCCCCGGCAGGACTACCAGATCGACGCAAACGACCAGCTCCAAAGTAGCGCCGACTATACCAACGTCGTGGTCGCGTATCGCAATGGCGCGCCGGTGATGCTCAAGAATGTCGCCAAGGTGGTGGATGGCGTCGAGAACAACAATCAGGCAGCGTGGATGAACCAGACGCCGGCGGTGATCCTGAACATCCAGCGGCAGCCGGGCGCCAACACCATCAGCGTGGTCAAGAGCATCAAGGCCATCCTGCCTCAGCTTCAGACCAATCTGCCGGCCGGCATCAAAGTCACGCAGATGACCGATCTCACCGTTCCCATCCAGGCCTCGGTGGAGGACGTGGAATTCGAGCTGATGCTGACCGTGGTGCTGGTGGTACTCGTCATCTTTCTTTTCCTCCGCAACTTCCGCGCCACAGTGATCCCCGCCGTGGCGGTGCCTATCTCGCTGGTCGGCACGCTGGGCGCCATGTATTTGCTGGGCTACAGCCTGGACAATCTGTCCATGATGGCGCTGGTTATCGCCACCGGATTCGTAGTGGACGACGCCATCGTGATGATCGAGAATATTTCGCGATACCTGGAGGCGGGCGATCCGCCGCTGGAAGCCGCGCTCAAGGGCGCCGAGCAGATCGGCTTCACCATCATGTCGCTCACCATTTCGCTGGTGGCCGTGCTCATTCCCCTGCTGTTCATGGGCGACGTGGTGGGCCGTCTGTTCCGCGAGTTCGCCGTGACGCTGGCGGTGACCATTGTCATCTCGGCGGTGGTCTCACTCACCCTGACGCCGATGATGTGTGCGAAATTGCTGCACCACGATCCAAAGGAACAGCAGACGCGTTTCTATCGCGCTTCCGAGCGCGCCTTTGAGAGAATGATCGCCTTCTATGGGCGGACTCTGAAGTTCGTCCTCCGCTTCCAGACCCTTACGCTGCTGGTGGCCTTGGGCACGCTGGTGTTGACGATATTCCTGTATATCATCGTCCCCAAGGGATTTTTCCCCGTGCAGGATACCGGCGTTATCCAGGGCATCTCACAGGCGCCAGAGACCATCTCTTTTGGGGCCATGGTACAGGAGCATCAGGATCTCGCAAAAGTGATTCTCGCCGATCCCGCGGTCCAGAGCCTGACCTCGTTTATCGGAGCCGACGGCACCAATACCACGCTCAACAGCGGACGGTTCTCCATCAACCTGAAGCCGCTTTCCGATCGCGACCTGAGCGCCTCGGACGTCATCCGCCGGCTGCAAGGCAACCTCAAAAGCGTCCAGGGAATCCAGCTCTTCATGCAGCCGGTGCAGAACATTACTGTGGACGACCGCGTTAGCCGCACCCAGTATCAATACACGCTGGAAGACCCCTCATCGGATGAGTTGCAACTTTGGACCAACCGGTTCGTTGAGCAACTCAAGAAGGTGAAGGATATCGAAGACGTCGCCACCGACCAGCAGACCAACGGCCTGGCTGTTTCACTGATGATCGACCGCGTCACCGCGTCGCGTCTGGGTATCGCGCCCTCCACGGTCGACAACACGCTGTACGATGCCTACGGCCAGCGGCAAATCAGTACGATGTACACGCAGCTGAACCAGTACCACGTGATTCTGGAGACGCTGCCCGAGTTCCAGAAGGATCCGAGCAAGTTGTCGAGCCTGTACATCCAGGCAAATGCGTCCTCGGGATCATCCGGTCCGGGAGCATCCACTTCATTCTCCGCTGCGAGCTCGGCCTCTGCGGGCTCGAACGCCATCACCCAGAGCGCCCCATACACGCCCTCATCCGGCGTGTTGACGCCGCCCACGAACGCGCTGACTCCAGTTTCCACCACCTCGAACTCAGCCACCAGTTCAACTCCGGCGAATGCCATTCCGCTCAGCGCTTTCACTCATTACGAACGCATTCACTCGCCGCTTTCCATCAATCACCAGGGGCAGTTTCCCGCGGTGACCGTATCGTTCAACCTGGCGCCGCGCGCTTCGCTGGGCTCAGCCATTACTTCGATGGATAATTTGCAAAAAGAGATGAACATGCCGGCCAGCGTTCAGGCCGGGTTCCAGGGGACGGCGGCCGCGTTCAAAAACTCGCTGTCCAATGAGGCGCTGTTGATACTGGCGGCGCTGGTCACGGTCTACATCGTGCTGGGCGTGCTCTATGAGAGCTTCATTCACCCGGTCACCATTCTCTCCACGCTTCCATCGGCCGGCGTCGGCGCGCTGCTGGCGCTCATGCTGTTCCGCCAGGATCTGAGCGTGGTGGCCATCATCGGCATCATTCTGCTCATCGGCATTGTCAAAAAGAACGGCATCATGATCGTGGATTTTGCGCTGGAAGCCGAGCGCAAGGACGGCAAGAACTCCACCGACGCGGTCTATGAAGCCAGCCTGCTGCGCTTCCGCCCCATCATGATGACCACCATGGCCGCGCTGCTGGGCGGCATTCCGCTCGCGGTGGGCACCGGCATTGGCTCCGAAATCCGGCGGCCACTGGGCATCTGCATGGTCGGCGGATTGCTCTTGAGCCAGGCCCTGACACTCTACACCACGCCGGTTATTTACATCTTTTTCGACCGGTTCGCGCACCGCGGCTCGCGCAAGAAGCCCGCGACGGAGCCGCATCCTCCAGAGGCTGAGCGGGCATGAATCCGTCCAGCCTTTTCATCAACCGGCCTGTCGCCACCACTCTGTTGACCTTGGCAATTGCCCTGGCCGGAGCTCTCGCTTTCACCGTGTTGCCGGTTTCTCCACTGCCCCAGGTGGACTACCCGACCATTTCCGTAGGCGCCGGACTCCCGGGCGCCAGTGCCGAGATCATGGCCGCTTCCGTCGCCACTCCTCTGGAGCGGCAATTGGGGCACATCGCCGGGGTTTCGGAGATGACCTCCTCCAGTTCCCTTGGCAGCACCGGAATCACCATCCAGTTCGACCTCAGCCGCAACATTGACGGCGCCGCGCGCGACGTAGAAGCAGCCATCAACGCCGCGCGGACCTACCTGCCCGCGAACCTGCCCTCGAATCCCACTTACCGCAAGGTGAACCCGGCCGACTCGCCGATTATGGTCATCGGACTCACCTCCGATATCTACGACCGCGGCAAGCTCTACGACGAAGCTTCCACCATCGTGCAGCAGAAGCTCTCGCAGATCCAGGGAGTGGGCCAGGTCAACACCGGCGGCGGCGCGCTGCCCTCGGTTCGCGTGGATGTATATCCTACCCAGCTCAACAACTACGGGCTCTCGCTCTCCAGCGTCCAGTCCCTGCTGAGCCTGCAGAACTCGCACCAGGCGCGCGGCCAGCTTTCCGATGGCATCGTTACTGCCGACATTATCACCAACGACCAGATCCGCTACGCCGCCGATTACAAGCCGCTTGTGGTGGGTTACAAGAATGGCACCGCCGTGCGCCTGTCGGATGTCGCGAACGTCACCGATTCTGTGCAGAACATCCGTTCCGCCGGCTATCTCAACGGCAAACCCGCCATTCCGATCACTATCTTTCGTCAGCCCGGCGCCAATATCATCCAAACTGTGGAACAGATCCGCAGCGAGATGCCCTCCATCAAGGCCTCCATTCCCACGGGTATCAACATCACCATCGTCCTTGACCGCACCACCACCATCCGCGCTTCCGTGAAGGATGTGGAGCGCACGCTGGTCATCTCCATCTGTCTGGTGGTGGGAGTGGTTTTTCTGTTCCTGCGCAACCCGCGCGCTACGCTCATCCCAGCCGTCGCCGTGCCGGTTTCACTCATCGGTACCTTCACGGTGATGTACATGGCTGGCTTCAGCCTGGACAACCTTTCGCTGATGGCTCTCACCATCTCCAGCGGTTTCGTGGTGGACGACGCCATCGTAGTGATGGAGAATATTTCACGGCACATCGAGGCCGGCATGGAGCCTTACGCGGCCGCTCTCCAAGGCGCAAAAGAAATCGGCTTTACGGTCTTTTCGATCAGCGTCTCCCTGATAGCCGTTTTCATTCCCATCCTGTTGATGGGCGGCATTGTCGGACGCCTCTTCCGCGAATTCGCCATCGTGCTTTCAACAGCCATCGCCGTTTCGATGGTGGTCTCGCTCACCACGACGCCGGCCATGTGCGCGCACCTGTTGAAAGCCCACCCGGAGAACCCCGGCGTCCTTTCGAGACTGGGTGACCGGTTCTTCGATTGGATACTTTCCGTCTACCGGCGCTCACTGCTCTGGGTACTGGATAACTCGGGGCTAATGCTGATCGTCCTGCTGCTGGTGGTCGCTCTGAATGTTGCAGTCTTCATCAAAATTCCGAAGGGCTTCTTCCCCCAGCAGGACACGGGCGTCATCTTCGGCGGTGTGCAAGGCCCGCAGGACGCCTCGTTCGCGGTCATGAACGACTCTGTCGAGCGTATAGCGTCCGTAATCAAGAGTGACCCCGGAGTGGACAACATTGTGGCCTTCACCGGAGGCCAAGGCAGCACCAACGGCGGCTTCATTTTCATGTCCCTAAAACCGCTCAACGAGCGCAAGGCGAGCGCGGCGCAAATCCTGGCGCGGATGCGTCCCAAACTGTTAGCTATGCCTGTGGCTTCGGTTTTCATGCAGCCTGCCCAGGACCTCCGCATCGGCGGACGCGGCAGCAACGCCATGTACCAATACACTATCCAGTCGGACACCGCGCAGGACCTGGCTCACTGGGGACCCATTCTGTTGGCTGAAATGCGCAAGCTACCAGGCTTCCAGGATGTCAATTCGGACCAGCAGAATGGCGGGCTGGATCGGTATCTCACCTACGACCGCACCAGCGCGGCGCGCCTCGGCGTTACCGTGCAAGGCCTGGATTCCACGCTGTACAGCGCCTTTGGCCAGTCCGAAGTCTCGGTCATTTATACCCAGCTCAACCAGTACTATGTAGTGCTCGAAGTCGCGCCCCAGTTTTGGCAGAGCCCTGAAGGGCTGAAGTATATTTACGTGAACTCGTCGAACGCCGGCAATGTGCCTCTGAGCACGGTGGCCAGCGCTCGTTCTACGACAATTCCCCTATCCATCAACCACACCGGTCTTTTTCCGTCGGTCACCGTTTCTTTCAATCTCTCGACGGGCGTAGCACTCAGCGATGCGACACGCGAAGTGGTCGAAATGCAGGAGCGGCTGAATATGCCTCAGACCGTCCGCGGCTTCTTTGCCGGGACCGCGCAGGCTTATCAAGCCTCGCTCTCCACCGAGCCCATCCTGATTGCCACTGCTCTGCTCGCGGTCTACATCGTGCTCGGCATTCTCTATGAAAGCTTGATACATCCGCTTACGATCATCTCCACGCTTCCCTCCGCCAGCGTGGGAGCCATGCTGGCGCTGATGCTGTTCAAAATCGATTTGAACGTGATTTCCATCATCGGCATAGTGCTGCTGATCGGCATCGTGAAGAAAAACGCCATCATGATGATCGATTTCGCACTGAACGCCGAACGCACCGAGGGCAAGAGCACCACGGATGCCATCTTCGAAGCCTGCATGCTGCGCTTCCGTCCTATTCTGATGACCACTGTAGCTGCTCTGTTCGGAGCGCTGCCGCTGGCCTTCGGCACCGGCATCGGGTCGGAATTGCGGCGTCCCCTGGGCATCACCATTGTCGGAGGCCTCATCATGAGCCAGTTGCTTACTCTCTACACCACGCCGGTGGTTTATCTTTTCCTGGACCGGCTGCGCCTGCGCTTCGGGGGCAAAGAGAGCAACACACTCAGGCCCGCGAATGGAAGCGTGCCCGAGGGAGCCGTATAGGCAGCGCTACCATGAAGGTGAAGATGCTTCCCGTGTTACCGAACCGCGACCGTGAGGGAGTCGGTGCTCGCGTGATTTTTTCACGGCTTCTGAGCAAGCCGTACCTCGCTACCGCAGTGCTTTGCCTCGCACTCACCGGATGCGTGGTCGGCCCCAAGTATCACCCGCCCTCGACGGCGCAGGCCCCGCCCGCCTACAAGGAGCTGAACCCTCCAGCCAACCAGCCGGCGCCTCCCACCGAACCGGCGCCCGATCCCACTCTCGGCGGCCTCGGAGACTGGAAGGTCGCAAACCCACAGGATGCGCTGCCGCGCGGAAAATGGTGGGAGATCTACAACAATCCCGAGTTGAATGCGCTCGAAGACCAGCTCAACATCGACAACCAGAACATCAAGCAGTTTTTCGAGAACTTCATGGCCTCCCGCGCGCTAGTCCGCCAGGCGCGCAGTCAGTTCTTTCCCACCGCAACAGTCGGGTTTAACTATTCTCGCTCGCGCGGCTCCGTCAACCTCGGCAACAACATTGGAGCCACGGGAACCACCTCTGGGAACGGCAGCACCGGATTGATCGACCTGCCGTTCGACGTTTCCTGGGAGCCCGACCTCTGGGGCAAGGTCCGCAACACCGTGCGCCAAGCGCAGTACTCCGCGCAGGTCAGCGCCGCCGATCTCGAAAACGAGCGTTTGACCGAACAGGCTGGCCTAGCCACCTTCTTCTTTGAACTGCGCGGGCAGGACGCACTTCAGCAAATCCTCGACGCGACAGTTGTCCAGGACCAGAAGGCCCTGGATTTCAATAAGTCCCAATATGACTTAGGGCTGACCGATCGCATCTCCGTGGTGCAGGCGGAGACCACCCTCGAGAGCGCGCAGGCGCAGGCCACCAATCTTGGCATCGCGCGCGCGCAGTTCGAGCATGCCATTGCGCTGCTGGTCGGCAAACCCGCATCGGAGTTCTCCATTCCTGTGAAGCCGGTGCTCACCACGCCGCCGCCCATTCCAGTGGGCCTGCCGTCGCAGCTTCTCGAGCGAAGGCCGGATATTGCCGCCGCCGAACGCACCATGGCTGCGGCGAATGCCCAGATCGGCGTCGCCACCGCGGCCTTTTATCCCAACCTGAGCATCTCGGCCTCGGCAGGCTTCGAAAGCTCGATTTGGAAGAAGCTTTTCGACTGGCCCAGCCGTTTCTGGTCCGTGGGCCCTTCGCTTTCAGAAACGGTCTTCGACGCCGGCCTCCGCCGCGCCACCGTCAATCAGTTCACCGCAATCTACAATGCCGATCTCGCCGCCTATCGGCAATCCGTGCTTACTGCCTTCCAGCAGGTGGAAGACTCGCTCGCAGCCGTGCGTATCCTGACACAGCAGATCCAGCAGCAGCATCAGGCGGTGGAATCCGCGCGGGTTGCGCTTGATCTGGAGACCAAGCGTTATGAATCCGGCATCGATCCCTACATCGACGTGGTTACCGAACAGAACGCCTTGCTCAGCGCCCAGCAGATTCTGGCGCTGATCGAAATCCAGCGCATGACCCAATCTGTCTCGCTCATCGAGGCGCTCGGCGGAGGTTGGGACCGATCTGAGTTGGCCACGCCGCAACAAGTCACCGCGAAGCCGGCGAAGGCGGACACGACCATCCAGCAGTAAGAGGAAGCTTCAACTGTACGGACTCCCAGCGCGTCTTGTGCCGCGAGAGCCACCAGCAGGGAGGATTCCAGGCGGATGCCGCGTACTGCGGAAACAGCGTTCGCGAGCAGCTTTCGTCGGCCGTACCCAGGTAGTCGAACTCCAGCTTATTACCCTTGAGCGGCGTCTTGAGGAACTTTTGAACCGTAACGGTGCCCATCGCCGGACCGCGCAATTCAAACACGCTCCAATCTACTGCGTACACGATCGCCGCTCCGATGAGAACATACCGGGCCGCGCGGCCAACCGTGCTCATCAACCCCATTCTCAGACCATACCGCATTTCCGCTCCACGTATAATCGCTGCATGCGCACATCCAGTTCAACGCTTCTACTCGCTGCTCTTATCCTGTCGCGTACCGCATTCGCGCAGAGCGATGCTGTCGAAACCGTTGCCCCCGGACGTCTGGAAGTTTCCGCGCTCGATTGTCTGGATGAACGGGGAGGGCTTGTTGGGGGGGGAATGCTGAACTCGGGGATACACGAATGATCAGGCTTTCAGTGGCGGGGTTCGGACTCGTGTTTCTATCGATCGCCGTGTACGGACAGGGCCAAAAGAGCGGCAAGCCTCCCTTCGAACTGACCTGGACCAACGGTAGATGCATGGGATGCAAGATCGCCGCTGGGCTCGGAGAGATTCAATTCGTCAGTCGTAGCGAAGTCTGGGGAGTTGGCCTCAAAGACGAGCTAAACGCCGTGATTACGATCCTTGTCCATAGCACGGACGCCGGCCGCACCTGGAGGGAAGTGCCTCAGACCCATCAGTACACGGACCCAGACGGACGGCTCGCCTTCTCGTTCCTGGACGCAGCGCGCGGCTGGGTCGCCTCGCGGAACTACACCGATGACGAGCCAAAGTTAATCGATACACGGGACGGCGGTCGGCATTGGCAAACTGTATCTCAACAAGACCTGCAAAGGATACAGATGGTTGATGGCAGCCGCGGCTATGGCACTCTGGCCCAGGAGTTCTTTCGTACGAATGACGGAGGCCGCTCCTGGGTGGAAACCAAGATTCCGGATATCCGTTTCATCGATCGCATGGTCTTCCTGACGCCCGACAACGGTTGGATCGCCGGCGCCGATGGAAAGGATTTCTTTGTGTTCCGAACCGTGAATGGGGGGAGGGACTGGGAACAGTCCCGAACGACTCCACCGCAACCACCGGAACGGGTACGTGATCTGTTCTTTTTCGATCAACATCGCGGCTGGCTCACCATTTGGAATCACAACGATGAGGGTACCTATTTGTATTCCACGGTTGACGGGGGAAAGCATTGGATGCCGGACCCTGATCTATCGTTCCAAGGGAAGGGCAAGCAAGCAAACGTAGTTCGATTTACTTCCAGAGAAAGAGGCTTCGTCTTTCTTCTGGAGGGCACCGGGCAAAGCAGGCTTATGTACACGATGGACGGGGGCACATATTGGTTCAGGCAAGCTCTTCCAAGATTCGTCTATGATTGCCAGGTCTTCGAAGGGGATCTCTTGTGTAGTTCGGCGCCTGGATTCCGCCTGTTAACGGTACATCCGAGGTGACTTCGATCAATTCAGCGTATTCTTAGCCGGCTACTCTTTGCTCCCACCGAAGCCGCCTTCGGCGTCTGCTGAGGGGGGTGACACGTCAGCCCTGGCAGGGTTGCATTTCCGCTCCACGTATAATCGCTGCATGCGCACATCCAGTTCAACGCTTCTACTCGCTGCTCTTATCCTGTCGCGTACCGCATTCGCGCAGAGCGATGCTGTTGAAACCGTTGCCCCCGGACGTCTGGAAGTTTCGGTCGTAGAGGGCAGCGGTCAACTTGCGCTTTATACCGAGTCGGACTTAAGCCAACCGCACGACGGCATTACCCGCGCGATTCGCCGCTCCGACGAGAACATACCAGGCCGCGCGGCCAACCGTCCTCATCATCCCCATTTTCAGACCATAGCGCATTTGCGCAGAAAAGAGCAACGTAAGTGAAGCTAACCTGGTGGTGGTTTAATTGGTGGAAAGTTCCCAGGGTTTTTGTCACGGCAGTGTCCCTTGGTGTCTTCGTTCCAGGCGTAGTTTCAGTTTTCGCCAGAACGGTCGATTTCTACAGCGGACCCTTCGTATGGCTCGGCTGTTTTCTTATGCTGCGTGCAGTTTGGACCAAAGCTCTAACTTGGGCCGAATTCCTTAGGATGCCCGTATTCTGCAATGCCTTGGCGTTAATGATCGCCGGAAATGTGATATGGTCCTTGCGTCATTAAACTTTCAAAGTAGCTCACTACCCAGACCCGCGGGCCCGAGGCACTTTGGTACTAAGTAATTTATTCGGATAGGACAGGATGGCGTAGTGCCCGCCTTTTGTTATACACTCGCTGAGGAATAAACTCAGGTTTATCAAAAAGGGAGGCTGAAATGTCCAATCCGAGAAAGCTCAATTCTTTGCCTTTCGCTGCGATACTACTGGCATTTCTTGTCGTTCCGGCCGGCGCCCAGGTCACCTGTAGCGCGAGTACCATTCCGCGGCTAGCGCGCACGGCGGGAAACACGGAACTGGTGGCAGATATCGTGCTGGCCTGCACCGGCGGAACGCCTACGCCCGCGGGCCTGCTGGTTCCGCAGATCAACCTGACGGTTTTTCTGAACACCAACCTCACCAGTCTGGTTACCGAACACACCGCTACCGGTCCCGACTTCAGCGAAGCGCTTCTGCTGGTGGATGAGCCCAATCTGGGAGGCGCCAACGGCCCCCCCGCAACCCCGCTGCTCAACTGCGGGAACATCGGCGCGCCGGATAACGGACCGCTGGGTCCAGGAGTGTGCGAGATCACTAGCACTGGAAATCCCGCGCAAACTTACGACGGCACGCCGTTCGTCCCTTATAGCAACTGCGCAGTCATTGGCGCGACTTTCGTCGGGATAGCCAACTATGGATGCGGGCGCCCCAATGCGTTTCAGGGGCAGCTGCCTTCGAGTCCGCCTGTCGACAACGTGATCAACTTTCTGGGCGTACCGTTCGACCCTCCGG
Organism: Bryobacterales bacterium; assembly: GCA_003162425.1. Classification (GTDB taxonomy): domain Bacteria; phylum Acidobacteriota; class Terriglobia; order Bryobacterales; family Bryobacteraceae; genus Palsa-89. The sequence continues at coordinate 27,056 of PMOK01000040.1, forward strand.
GTGCAGGTGCGACGCGGATTCTGCGCATCACAAATATTCGCTCCAATGCCGCGGCGCTCGGCGGCGGAGGTCCTCACGCTATTAACGTGGATCTTGCCGTCACTAGTTCAACTTCCATGACCATCACGCCAACCGTACTGACGGTCGCGTTTTCCAACGACGGCCTGATCGCGTCGGCATTGCCGGGAGTTTTGCATATCGAAGAAGGCTTCGCGAGCGCATGGGAATACAGAAATATTGCCTTCGCGTTAGCGAATGCAACGCCCGGGCCCATTCCCTACCCCTACATCGTGGGAGACACGAATTACCCAGCGGACGCGGCGCAGAACATACCCGGTCTTTTGTATAACACTGAGGAGGGATTCCAGTGGCAGAACAACGGCGTGAACGCGCCGCCGAGCCCCAATCCGCCCACTGGTTATGGATCAGGCATCGTGACCACTGGAAACTACCCACTTTTCTCCGCCGCATACGGAGGAGTAAACACCGGCATCGCGGGCGATGGCGTTGCCAGCGCAGGCACCCGGATTGCGCTGGTTTTCGGCGCGATCGGCGAAACGGTGGTCGTTCCAAACGTCGTCTATCTTCACCCTATCGGCGCTCCCGGCGTTACATCAGGTGTGATGGTCGCGACCCTCACGGATCCGGAAGGGGCGGGCGTCTTTACTCCCGCGCCCGGCACCACCAGCACGGTTCACAATATTGGCGAGGTGGTGTACGAAGTTCTCTACTCGAACCCGTTTGTGTTGGAGTACGCGGATGTTCGGGTCTCGGTGAGCGGGCCGTTGCATGTCGCGGCGGTGCTGCCGCTGTTGGCCCCGTTCTATATTGGTCCGAACGCGCGTTTCGCGACGCCGACGACGGCGCATCCAACACCCACGGCGATTCCGCGCTTCGGCATTGTCGATCCGAAGGTGATCCTGGTGAAATGACTGCCGGTAACGTCGGGAACAACCGCTCTCCAACGCGGCGAAGCCGAACCAAATGAGAGGCCGTGAAAAAATAGCAACACCGGTCGCTGACGCTCGCGGCTCTGAAGCGCGGCCAGCGTTCGCAAGTTGAAAAACGCGAAACGAAGGGGACAGACCGCTCTGTCCACTTGCTCGACCGATTCGGGGAATCAACGTATTGCGAATCGGGACAAAGTGGTCACCGTTTTCCTCTGTCCCCGTTTTGCCTCCCCTTTCACCTCGCCGTATCCTGGCCAGAGGTTTGTTAGACTGGGCCCGATCGACCAAAACGCGAAGGTGCGCTTTATCGTGAACCATACAATCCAGCTCGGGAAGGTGCAGGTCGATGAAACTTTCCGATGCCAAGGTCGACCGCTCGACTCGCTCACCGTTGATGCTGGATTTAAGGGAGATCAGACGATGATGAAGGCTGCAGTTTTGCTGGCTGTTGCCGCAGGATTTTCGGTCGCACAGATTCAGCCAACCGCGCTCGCGGGCGCTTGGCGCATAGAAGAGGACATCACAACAGGATCGGTTGCGAGAACAATCAAAGATCCACAACCCGGGCTCTATCTTTTCACCGGTAAGCACTACAGCATGCTTTACATCGATAGCGGAAATCCGCGCCCGGAGACGAAGCCCGGATCCTCAGATAGTGAACTGGTGGCTAGCTGGAGGCCCGTGCAAGCGCAATCGGGTACTTATGAGATCTCCGGTACAACGCTTACCGTTCACCCAGTAGTAGCCAAAGAGACGGGAGCGATGACGCCTGGGAGCTATTTCAAATACTCCTTCAAATTAGAAGGTTCTACTCTCGAACTCACGCAAATCGGCAGTTCCCGAGGGCCGGCCGCGCATCCATGGACTCGGAGATTCAAACGTATCGAGTAGCGCACCGTCAGAATGCCTAAACGACGCCGGAAAACCCGGAACCCAACCTATCTCTTCGAATAAAGCGGGGACAGTCAGTCCCCTTTTTCAAAATCGCGGCACGCTATCCTGATCTTTGGCTGAATCGCTGTTGATCACGGGACCACCCGGCTCGGGTAAGTCCCGCGCCGCCCTGGATCATTTCCACTCAAAATCGGGCTCTCTGCTGGTTACGCCCACCGCGACCATGGCGGAGCACATCCGCCACCAGCTCGCGCGTGCGCTCAGCCCCGTGCGCCCCTCACGGATCATCACCCTCGCCGCGTTTCTGAATCGCACCGGCGCCCCCGCGGCCGCGTCCAAACCGGCGCTGCACCTGGCGATCGAAGAAGCGCTCGATCGCCTGCGCCCCGCGCGCTTTCAAGCCGTCGCCGAGTACAGTGGATTCCGAAACGCGCTCGCGTCGCTGATGGAGGAAGTAGAGCGTGATGCGTTGGCGCCGGACCTCGCCCGGCTCTACGATGAGGTGGAGCAGGGGCTCGCACGGAGAGGCGCCGCGCTTCGCAATGTGCGTCTTCGCGCGGCCGCGCAATTAGCAAGACAATTGCCCGGCGAGTTGCCCGCGCAAATCGTCTTCGACGGCTTTTTCAGTTTCTCCAATGCCGAGTTGAACTTGATCGAGAGCCTGGCCGCGCGCACCGGAATCGTGGTCACGCTACCCGAAGGTCCTGGCGGAAATGCAAGTGACTGGCCCGGCGCTGCCGCCGCGCGATCGCGATTGCTTCGGGCCGGATTCCGGGAATTCCGTTGCGCGAGCGTTTTCAGAACCCCGGAGTTGGAAGCCTTTTGCGCGCCCACGCTGGAACAGGAGACCGAGGAAATCGCGCGTCGCATTCTCGAAGAGGCGGCTCGCGGACGACCGTTTCACGAAATGGGAATAGTCCTGCGCACGCGCGATCCGTATGCGCCGGCCCTTAAGACCACGCTCGCGCGCTTCGGAATTCCCGCGCGCTTGTATTTCGCGGAGAGCCTGTCCGCGCATCCGGCCATCGCGTTCCTGGCCGGAGCCGTGCGCGCGCTACTCGACGGATGGGATCACGGCGAGCTGCTCCGCCTGGTCCGGATGCCGGTTTCCGGCGTGGGCGCGACACCGGACGGGGATCGTTTCGATTTTGACCTTCGTCAGCTTCTTCCCGGCCGCGGCCTGCCATTGCGAGGCCTGGTCTCGCGGGAGGCGTCCGAGAATTCGGCCAAGTCGTCGACGGATGCGCTGCTGGGTTCGCTGCTGGACTCGTTCGCCGCGATGAACGCGTGGATGCGCGACCGGCTGGAACCCGCGGAGTGGGCCGCGCGTATCCGCACGTTGCGCGCGCTGATCCCCCAGCCGGCGATCGCCGGAAACATCTCATCACAAACATTGAATGCATGGACATCCTCGGCGCGTGCGCTCGACGCGCTTGACGAGGTGCTGGAGGAGACCGCGGCATTATTTGGAGGAACAAAGGCTGGACTTGGAGGAACCCAGGCCGGGATTGGACCAGCCCCCGTATCGCTCAAGAGCGCTGGAAGAATTACATTGACCGACTTTTGGCGGCATTTCGAGGCCGCGCTGGAACTGAAGGAAATGCGCATTCCCGATCATCGCCGCGAAGTCGTACATGTTTTCGATGTCTTCGAAGCGCGCCAATGGGAGTTGCCGGTGGTGTTCGTGTGCGGCATGAACGAGCGTCATTTTCCGCAATATCACCGCGAAGATCCGCTGCTCAACGACGCAGCTCGCCGGCGCGCGGGCCTGAAAACGTCGGCCGAGCTGCAACGCGAGGAGCGATCGCTGTTCCATCTGGCCACCACGCGCGCTACGGCCAAGACCATGGTCAGCTACGCGCGGTTCGATGAGAAAGGCGATGCTACGCTGCCGTCATTTTTTCTCGCCGCGCTGCCGTCATCTTTTCCGGATGACATGCCGGTGAGTAAGAGGGCTGCGCTTTGCGAAATCCGAGTGCGGCCGCGGCCGGCGCGCAATGTACCGGGGTTGATCAAGGGGTTGATCAATGTGATGAGTGTGCGGAGCAGTCGGCCCATCCGAGATCCGGAACTGCTCGAACGCCTCGCGACCGGGCATCGCACGCTGTCGCCGAGCGCGATCGAACGCTTCCTGCAATGTCCCTTTCAGTTTTTCGCAGACCGGTCTTTGCGGCTGCGTCCGCGTCCAGCGGCGCCCCGCGACCGTCTCGATATGCTGGTGCAAGGCAGCATCATTCACGCCGCGATCGCGGCGCTCGAAGAAATGCCGCTGCTCGGCGCAGCGGTCTTCGACCATGAGTTTGCGGCGGAGATCGCAAAACTCAGGATTCCAGCAGGCTATCGGGCCGAAGCCGTGCGCCTGGAGATGCTTCGCAATTTCACAACGTTTCTTGCCGATCGAAGTGTGTCACATGGATTCAAGCTGGGGTGGTCCGCGCGAGTCGAAGAGAAATTCAGGATCGCACTCACGCCGGAGCTCAGCGTGCGCGGACGTATCGATCGGCTGGAAGTGGGGCCGAATGGCGAGGCGCTGGTCATCGATTACAAATACAGCGCGGCGAAGACCATCCGCGATCGAGTGAAGGATCAGGATAAGGGCGAGGTGGTGCAGGCCGGTCTGTATCTGCTCGCGGCCGTCAAGGAATTCGGACTGACACCCGCGGGCATGCTGTATTGCGGTCTGAAGAAAGAGGTCGAGTGGGGCGGATGGCACGTGCCGCTCGCGGGCTTCGAAAAGATCGGAGAATGCTGCACGCGGGACCGGCTTGACGAACTGACCGAGGCCGCAGCGGCGACCGCCGTGACGGTATTCGAATCCATCGCGTCCGGAGAAATCGGCGTGCGGCCGGCGGATGAAAGCAAGTGCGCCTGGTGCGACTATCGCGACATCTGTCGCATCGACACTCAGTAACGACACGCAGTAACGACACGCAGTGAGCGTGACCTCAATGCAGTTAACGCAAGCACAGATCGACGCGATTACCCGCAGCGGACAGGATGTCTGCGTGATTGCCGGGCCGGGCTCCGGCAAGACCCGGGTTCTGATCGAGCGGTTCGCATGGCTGGTGGAGGAGCGGAACATCGATCCGTCGCGCATCCTCGCGATCACCTTCACCGAGAAGGCGGCGACGGAGATCAAGGAACGGCTCATCCGGCGATTCGCGGAGCGATTTGAACGCGACCCCGTGTTGCGCGAATCGATCGAGCGCGCGTGGGTTTCGACGATTCACGGATTCTGCGCCCGCCTCCTTCGGGAAAATGCGATCGCCGCGGGCCTCTCGCCGGACTTCACGGTGCTGGATCAACCTGCCGCGGAATCGATGGCGCGGGAGGCGGCGGAAAATGCGCTGGATCAGATGTTTTCGGAACGTCCCGGCGACATGCGGGGTCTGCTTGAGTCGTTGGATCTATCGACCGACGATTACGCGCGCAAGCCCGATCTTGCGAAGAGCTTGCTGGATGTGTACGAATCGATGCGCGTCGCGGGACTGCGCGAGCTGCCGGTAGCTCGCGTGGTGGACGATATCTGGCCGCGCGCACGCGAGCTGGCGTCGGCAATTCTCGCGGACGGCACTGCGCGTGGCAAGGATGTGCCCTTGTTGCGTGAGTTCGCCTCGCGGCTTTTGGCGCTTGGCGACGAGGTTACCCTCGAACATTTCGAAGCGCTCAGTCCTGTCAAGTGGTTTCACTTGGGCCGCATTGGCAATGGTACGCGCGCGCACGCCGCGGCCAAGGAGTTGAAGGAAGAAGTCGTACGCTTGCTCCAACAGCAGTGGGTCGCGATCTGGCATGCGGGTTCCGCCAGGCTCCTGCGCGAAGCGATCTCTCGCATCGACGCTCTGTATCGCGAAGCGAAGCGGCGCGAAGCCGCGATCGATTTCGCGGGCCTCGAGGAAGAAACCATCCGTCTGCTGGAGAGCGACACCGACTTGCGCCAGCGGACGGCGTCGCGATTCGATCAGATTCTGATGGATGAGTTGCAGGATACGAACGCTCTGCAATGGAGGCTGGTGGGGCTGATCCGGCGGACCCTGTTCGCGGTCGGCGATATCAATCAATCCATCTATGGCTTCCGCCATGCCGAGCCGGCGGTGTTCGCAAAATATCGGGACTCGCTGATGGAAGCGGGCGCACGTGTCGATGACTTGCGCGAGAATCATCGCAGCCTCCCTGAAATTTTGGGCGCCGTGTCGCGCGCACTGGATGGACAAAAGGGGATCGAGCCGCGTCCTCTGATCGCTTCGCGCAGCGACGGGAACTTTGCACCCGCGGTGGAGCTGTTGGTGGGCCGGGGCGAGGAGGGGAACGAAATTGACCAGGAAAAACTCGACGCGGAAGACGTCGAGGCGAGCATGGTCGCGGCGCGCATTCGGGAGTTCTGCCCGGATAACCGGGACAGCGGGGGAGTTGCTCTCAAAGACATCGCGATATTAGTGCGCGCTCTTGGAGCAACGAAACCGTTTGAACGCGCGCTCGACCGGTTTGGGGTCCCTTTCTTGGTCAGCGGCGGGCGCACGTTCCTGGAGGCGCGCGAGATTCGCGACGTGATGGCTCTGCTGGCCGCGCTGGTGAATCCACTGGATGAGATCGCCGTAGTGGGCGTGCTGCGCAGCCCGTTGGTGGGGATGTCGGACGAAGAGACTTTCAGAATGGGCCGCGACGGCTGGCGTGCGGAATTTGAGCGATGGTTCGGAAAGCTGCGGCCGATGGCGGGATTTGTCGCGCCGGATCTGCTGCTGGCGTCGGCTCTCGACGAATGCGGATATGCCGCGGGCCTGACGGATCGCGCGCGCGCCAACGTCGAAAAGTTTCTCGCGCACATCCGTCGGGAGCATCGCCGCCAGCCGAGTCCTTTGGCGGAATTGCTCGACAGTCTCGAAGCATTGCGCGCCACGCAGTCCGAAGCGGAAGCGGCGCCGCCCGAAGCCGGCAACGTGGTGCGGGTGATGACGATTCATGCGGCCAAGGGACTCGAGTTCCCGATCGTTTTCGTCAGCGCGCTCCATCGGGGGATCGATCAATCGAAACCGGCGATCGCGTTCTCAACCCGGGCGGGTCTGGGCGCGAAATGGCGGAATCCGTTTACGGGCGCGGGCCAGGCGGATCGCGCGCACAAGAAGATTGTCGAAGAGATCAAGGAGCGGGAAGCCGCCGAAGAGAATCGGCTGTTGTACGTCGCAATGACGCGCGCCGAGGACCACCTGATCCTTTCGTACGCGGAAAAGAAACGCGCATCCGGCTGGCCGAAGCTGGTAAACACGGCGATCGGCCCGCCGAGAATCGGGGATCGGGTGATGCCCGCGCCGAACACGGCGGCGCACGCGGCTCACGCGGCACACGGAGCGATCCTCGCCGGGTCCGTTCAATGGCTCGACCCGCCGGCGATTGCGAGTCGTCACGATGCAGCCGCGGCGGTGACGTCGATCGCATTGTTTCACGCGTGCCCGCGAAAATACCTGCTCAGCTCGATCGGGAGCGGGATGCAGCACTGGGCCGATCGCGACTTAGAAAAGAACGCCAGGGAAGATGATTGCGGCGGCTTCGAGAAGCGAGACAATCTCACGGACGATCAAGGAGATGCGGGAATCGCGTTCGGCTCGGAAGTGCATCGCATTCTTGCCGGGGAAGAAGGGGCGACGGATCAGGTCCATACCACGGAACTCGCCGTCGAACTCGCCTCGCGATTCACCGGGAGTGAACTGGGCCAACGCGCGGCGCGTGCCACCCGCGTCGAACGCGAATTCGACTTTCTGTTTTATTTCGAAGACGTGGTCCTGCGCGGGCAAATCGATTTGTGGTTTGAAGAAGGCGGCGAGCTGATCGTAGTCGACTACAAGACCGATCGCGTTTCAGACGATCGGGAATCCTCGGAGGCTTACGCGTTGCAGTTGCAGATCTATGCTCTCTCGCTCGAACGGTACGCGGGGCGCGCCGCCGATCGTGCGGTGCTGTATTACCTGCGGCCGGACAAAATGATCGATGTGCCGATCGATCCGGGGGCGGCGCGAGCCGCAGTGCTCGCATTTCTCAACGCTCAGGACGCGGCCGGCGATCCCCTGAATCCAGATCCGATGAATTCGTATCCGATGAAGCCAGGTGAGCAGTGCCGCCGCTGCGCGTTTTTCGGGAATCTTTGCGTGGGAACGGCAGCCGTGGAGGGCACGGTGGATCGAGCCACGGGATGAGTCAGCTTTGAACGGGTTTGCGGGCCGCCATCTTGCGATCGAGGGCTTTCAAGAGCCGCGTCTTCACGTCTTCGGGAATGCTTTGCGGCTCGATCCCTTTATAGATCTGCAAGGTCCTTTGAGTGGTGTCGACGATCACGAAGCAGTTGGGGCATTCGGTGACGTGCGACTCCAGCCGCCGCTTCATCTCCGCGTCGACGTTCGGGTCGAGATAGTCATTCAATTCCCTGAGGAACTGTTTACAGGTTAGCAAGCACGTGTTCCCCTTTCCGCTTGAACTGGCGGGTCAACTTCTCC
>PMOK01000236.1:0-911 GCA_003162425.1 Bryobacterales bacterium
TTCAATGTGACACTCGCTGGCGTCAACGTTTGCGCATCTGAAGCCGCTGTCATCGAGAGAAGCATTGCTGCTGATAGAAGTGTGTATCGAGGCCGCATGATATTAGTCCTGTACTGATGACTTATGGGAAAGTGGTTAGCGCCTCCGTGCCGGCCGGAAGAATGGCAGTAAGGAACCGCGCACACTTACAGAAAATTCGTTTAAATGCGGTTTCTTTGAGTGGGAGGCCTACGAAGGGTTCCACTTAGGCATTTGTTTTCGCCGTACTACTTAAGCAAGTGCAGCTGTCGCCTGTATGCTTGATCGGCCGCCGGGTGCCGTTTCTACATTCCGAATCACTGAACAAATCATCCTAGATTAGTTTGCCTACTGTCCTTAGTGTGATAGTGGCAATAACGAGGCCATTTTTGAGGGATAAAGGAGACCTTCGCTGGGCAACTCGCCGCAGTCGAGGATGCCCTTTTGTCCGCCACAGCACCTGCCGTCCCATAGGATCAATCCTTTCCGGGATAAACCGGCATGTAGTAGAGGATGGGAGAGCCTTGACAGTGGTGAACGCGCAGCCAGGAGAATAACTGTCGATAACAGCCGAAGAAGTTCCGGTCTAGATGGCCAGGCATAGACAACTAAGGACTATCAGGCCCACGCTCGAAAACAGAATCCATTTGGTTTCTTGGCGGACGTGGGCTTGTCCTTCGCCTGCGGAGCGCCAAGTTCCGGCACCGTAGCTTTCTCCGAATCGATTGTCGTGTTCATTCACTTTCTCCTGACCGGGTTGCGGTCGTGACCATTCATCGCTCTGGTCGGAAAAAACATCAAGGCAAATCTTCAACGATTAGCCTTAGGCCGAGTCAGCCAAACATCGGATCAGGCAATTGGCGGGTTTAACAGCCCGTGTCTAAAGTCCAAAA
>PMOK01000236.1:921-10440 GCA_003162425.1 Bryobacterales bacterium
CCTGGACAACGCCGGCTTCGATGGCTTCTGCGAGACCAGCTGCGCCGGCTTCTATCACAATAAATTGGGACGTCCGTCAGTGCCTCCGGGCCAGTATTTCCGCGTCATGATGATCGGCTTCTTCGAAGGGCTCGATAGCGAACGCGGCATTGCATGGCGTCTCGCCGATTCGCTTACGCTCCGGCAGTTCCTGACCATCGGACTGGATGAGAACACGCCGGATCACGTCACCATCTCGCGCACTAGACGCCTGATCGACGGCGAAACCCATCAGCGAATCTTCACTTGGGTGCTGGAGCGGCTGGCGCAGGGCGGCCTCATCCAAGGCAAAACGATCGGTGTGGATTCGACCACTCTGGAAGCCAACGCGGCCATGAAATCGATTGTGCGCCGCGACACGGGCGAGAGCTACCTGGCGTACTTGCAGCGCCTGGCCGAAGCCGAAGGAATCGACGCCCAAGACGCGGCAGCATTGCTCCGCATGGATCGCAAGCGGAAGAAGAGGACTTCCAATGAAGACTGGAAAAGCCCCATCGACCAAGAGGCCGAGATCACGAAACTGAAAGACGGACGCACGGCCCTGGCGTATAAAGCCGAGAACGCGGTGGACATGGAAACCGGCGCCATCGTCGCGGTCACCACGCACGGTGGAGCCGCCGCCGACACGGCGACAGTCCAGGAAACCGTGGTTGAGGCCGCGATCTCAGTGGCCGGCTTGATCGCCGAAAAGACATCCGAAGGCGAGTATCCAGTGCATCCTGACGGAGTCGAAGAAGTGGTGGCGGACAAGGGCTATCACAGCAACGATGTCGCGCTTGGTTTGGCTGAGCTAGAAGTGCGAACGTATATCGCGGAGCCCGATCGTGGCCAGCGCAACTGGGACGGCAAAGCGGCGGAGAAGGCAGCGGTCTACGCCAATCGGCGGCGCATTCAGGGCGATCGCGGCAAGCGGTTGCAGCGGCAACGGGGAGAGCGGATCGAACGGAACTTCGCGCATCAGTTTGATACCGGCGGACTGGACCGGCTCTATGTGCGAGGCCTGGAAAACGTGCACAAGAAATTCCTGATGCAAGCCGCCGCATGCAATCTCGCTCTCTTAATGCGATCGATGTATGGCTCGGGCAAGCCCAGAGCTGCTCACGACGGGGCTATCGAGGCCATTTTGACGATTTTGGCTGTCATAAAAGCCGTGGAAGGCCTCTTACACCACGATCCGGGAACTCCCAACTGCGTGGTTCGAATTTCTCGCCGACCAACGCCCGCTGTCAGATGTTTTCCGCCGGCTGGAAAACGGTCGGTTTAGACACGGACTGCTAGGGTTCTGGCAGGCTTGATGTCGGCCTCCTCACAACCGTCCTCACGGGGATCACGCTTTCATCCTTGACGGCGTAAAAGTGTTTGCTACAGATCGGAACCAGAACTTGCTGCACCGGCTGGCATGGACGCCCCAAACTGAAAAAGGGGTAAGGGAGTGGTACTAGCGCGTCCTACACAGCTAGGTGATTTTAGGTTAGTGCTGGCTGGCGTCCCAAACCATCTGCAACAGCTCTTCGTGCCACCCGAGACGACGATAAAAACGGATACCGTCGGGGTTCCCGGCCACTACCTGAAGTTCAACGCGCGTGATCTGCTGGGCCTTGTACCATTCCAGAGCAAACGCCAGTAACTGCCGACCAATACCACCGCCGCGAAGCGATTCCGAGACAAAGACCTCGCTGATGGTTCCAATAGTGGCTGTGCCAAAATAGGGAGGCAAGGTCCGGAGTCGCCCCGCTACGAAACCGACGATCTCACCATGCAATTCAGCGACAACAACGCTGGCGAACCGCCCCAAAAACGGAACGATCGATTTCAGCCAAGCCTCGAAGGCGTCCTCCGGCAGCCTGAGCAGCATCCCGTGCTCGAACTGATGCTTGTACAAAGCGTGCCACAAGGGCTTAATCCGATCCATATCTTCAGCCAATGCACGGCGGAGGATCAGTTCTGAGCTGGGGAACAAATTCGACGCGGTCATAACGAGTCAGTTGCAGCCTTTATGCCATTGATGACCGCATCGGGCCAATGTTTCTCGTTCACGCCGTGCTGGGCGATGAACGCGAGCGCCAGGCGTTCATATCCGAATCCGATACAGCCGGTGTGGGCGGGGCCTTCCGGCATTTCGATCCCAAAAGAGCGCCCGAAAAAGTCCTGATGATAGTTGATCGATCCTACTGCCAGCTTCTTGCCGCTGTATGGCAGCGGCGCCAGCAATTCAAACTTCAACTCAAAGCCCTGTTGATAAGCGGCCTGCACCGCATAACTGTCAACAAAGAACGGATCGGTGGCTGTGCTGATTTCATAGGCCATCCCCAATTCATCCAACAAACGAACCGAGAGATCGACCAGCTTTTTCCGGTTCTCCAGAACGTAAGCCTCCGATCCGACGAAAATAATCTCACGCATACTGAAGTCCCACAAACGTTCGAGACCGGTGAGATTGCTGGACTCATAGCGGAAGCATTTACCTAACGCGGTAATCGCGCGGGATTCGGGGAGCCGCGAATCCCGAAGCCACATGTACCAATGGAAGCAGACGGAAGGCGAGAGAAGGCATTCTACCCCGCTCCCGCTCGCGCGATCATGGACCAACTGCTCGCCATCCCAGCGGACCGAGCGCGCAAACTCCTGGAGAACACCGTGGTCTTCCCGAAGGTGACACACCAGATTCAGCGAGGCTGGGAAGTTTTTCAGATAATGGCAACGATCTAACACATCCGCGCCGATCAGTGACGGGAACGTATACGGTGTGGCTTGGAATTCCAGGGCCATTTGGCGGGCGCGCCTGTCGAAGTACTCTATGAGCCCAACCAGCTTCGGACCCAAACCGTAGCGGCCGCGCCCGAATAAGGCGATCTCGCCTTGCTCGGCGAGCAATGGATGAGGATCGTCACGGAACGAGCCTGGCAGCACGTCTTGTTTTACCAGCGTCTTGAGAGCGCCGGCTCGATGGTTCACGCACAACTTGGTGGCCACTTCGGAGATCCGCGAAGCCACCAGTTCGGCTTGACTCTCGAACCCGGGCCGCAGTTCGAAGGCAACAGTGGTCGAGCCAGGAATAAAACGGACGTTGCTGATCCCCTCTGACACATACGGAACGCGCTTCAGGAATTCCTCTGTCAGTTCGTCCGGTACAGCAGTACCGAGCTGTGCAGTAGAGTTCATTTTGAAACCTGATTCCGCAATTTTTTGGCGATGGAGGGGATATCTACAAGGTCCGGCAATTGATAAGGGGGAAACCTGGTGCCAAATTCCTTCTCCAGCTCCATCACCACGGTCATGTGGCCCATTGAATCCCAGCCCGGTGTGGATCCCATCCGCAATGGTGTTGAGGGATCCGGTGCGGCAATTCGAAGCGCGCGCACCACGACGTCCTGGATGCGCTGTTCGGTAGGTTTTCCTGGAAGAGATGTCATAGCACTCCTTTTAGACGCGGGCGTTCAAAACAACCCGCCTAATTTTTGAATAATTTTCGATGGCAAGTACCAACACATACAGACGCTGAAATAGGTCAACACCCGAGCTCCGTTAAAAGACACCGGAGTCCCGCGCATAGGGAGTTTGCTCAGGCGCTGGCCGTATTTTCTCCACAACAGGAAAACACAAAACAGGAGTCCGTGCAAGAAACCCCACAATACCCAATACGGGTTGGCCGCATGCCATAGGCCAACCAACGTGAACAATATCAAAGTGTTTAGGTAGATATTGTAAGTACGCCGTCCCCAACGATTGTAAAACAGGTAATCGCGGAACACGAAGGTAGCGGTCATGTTCCAGTTCATCCAGAAAGCGGATATGTTTTCCCGGCCAATGGGGTAGTTGAAGCTGGTGGGCAACTTGAAACCAGCGGGGCGGCCCAGGACCTCCATCAAGTGGAAGTAGCCCGCCAATGTCAGATAGAAACCCAATGGTCCGGCAACGAAGGTCAGCACGGCGTTATTCCACAAATGGGCATGCGGCCAGCGGTCGGTCATCATTTGGTGCCCGATTCCCAAGACGATTCCTAAAATCAACTTCGCTACCGCCGCAAGCCCCTCCGTCCACCAAGCTGCGGAAGTCCAAAACCGCCAATCGACCTGAATCGTCTTGGGCATCTCTGAGAAGCGCAGAAGGGGTCCGCCGAGGGTGAACGGCAAACAAGTCCAAACAACGTATCGGGAGAATGAGGGCAAATCGATAGTACCCGAACCTACTTCCCAGAACAACGTCACCAGCCGTATGATCAGCCACATATCGAGGATACAGGCTGAACTTCGCAGGGACCCGTGCAGCGGCACCGCTCGATCCCAATGGAACACCCGGCCAATTGTAAAGAGAATGATTAGGGCAAGCATTGCCAGGCAAGCCAATTGCCAACGCGCCGCCGGGTCTGTCTGGGCGTTCAACGAACTCACCACCAGGTACGCGAGCCCGGCTACGACGACAAAACCAGTGAATTCCTGTTGATAGAACAGGACGGCCCCTGCCACGCTGACAAAACCCAAGCCGAAGCCCCGTTGGAGTAAAGGAACGAAGGAGATTGCCAGGGAGAGGACGAAGGCAATGGTGAAGCCGACCAGCAGATGCGGGTCTACGGAAGTTGTCAGCATCCTTGTGGGGTGATGTCCAAGATCAGAAGTACGCTGCGACCCCCAAATCATGAACCGTGTATTTGGACTTCCAGTATGCCATACGAAAGACTCGGCGAAGGTCCTGAGAATTGTAGTACCCCAAATACACGTAGACCGTGGATGAGGAAGGCCCTATTTGTTCATCTTAGGAGTACTAGGAGAACTGGCCTATATTTACAATCTCTGTGGGCCGGGTTATCATACCTTGGGGCGCGCATCTTACGGCCTTGCCCTCTGACCTTGGGCAGATGTGGCTTTGCCTCGGCGGAGGAGCTTGTCAGAGCCCGTTTGAAGCGGTATCTGTTCCGCTGGGACGGGGTACCGTTCTGCGTTCACCTGTCTTATGACAAAGCGACCTGATCCCACCTTCCTCTTGCAGTTGTTGTCAGCATTCCTTTTTACCGGGCTTCATCTTTATGGGCAAGGTTCCGTGAATGTTCTGACCCGGAACTACAACAACCAACGAACCGGCGCCAACGTCGCTGAAACTGTCCTGAATACCTCCAACGTCAGCTCGAATCAGTTCGGGAAGCTTTTCTCCCTGCCCGTCGACGATGAAGTTTACGCGGCGGTGCTTTATGTGCCGGCGTTGCAGATCGCTGGTATTGCCCACAACGTTATCTTCGTTGCGACCATGAACAACAGCGTCTACGCCTTTGACGCGGACAAACCAGCCGCTGCACTGTGGTCTAGGAATTTCAATGGCACGGGACGGCCCTCTTTGTGGTCAGAGCTAATAGTCGGAGGTTGCTCAAACTTCGACGGCAACGTTGGGATTACCAGCACGCCGGTCATCGATGGCACGGCTGGGACCATATTCCTGACCACACGCACCGTCGAAAGCGGAAAAGTCGTGCAGAGGCTTCGCGCGCTCGCCATCACCACAGGGAATGATCGACCGAATAGCCCTCAGGTGGTAACTGCTACGACGGCCAGCAATATATTCAATCCCGCTACGGCGAACCAGCGGGCGGCACTGGCACTTTCGCAAGGTATTGTTTATATTGCGTGGGCATCGTTCTGTGACAGCGGGCCATACGCCGGATGGGTGATGGCCTACAACTCAACGTCCCTGGCCCAGGTTGGGACCTTCTCCGTCGCGCCCAACTCAGGGCAGGGGGGGATCTGGCAGGCTGGCGCAGGTCCCGTATTCGACGCGGCCGGAAATGTGTATTACGGAACTGGAAACGGCACTTGGGATGGAGTGACAGGCTATGGCGAATCTGTTGTCAAACTTGCGCCCAGCACGCTGGGCGTCCTCGATTACTTTACGCCATCAAGCTATGCGACGTTGAATGCTAACGATCTGGATTTCGGATCGGCCGGCCCTACCATGTTGCCAGGCTACAATCTGCTGGTTCAAGGCGGCAAGGTAGGAGAGATCTTTTTGTTGAACACCAACAGCCTGGGACATGAGGCCGCCGGGGATGTTCAGGTTCCGCAAAGCTTCCAGGCTGTGGACACGACCCTGCGCATAGGCGCTACTCACCACATACACAATGCCAATGTGTTCTGGAACAGTCCGGAAGGCTTAAATCTTTATGTTTGGGGCGAGAACGATTATCTTCACGCGTTTCGGTTCAACACGTCGAGTCAGACGTTTACCCTGCCGCCATTCGCGACGGGTGGGATTTTGCCGCCGGTCGGGATGCCCGGGGGCATGCTGACTGTTTCGGCGGACGGATCGCAAGCCGGCACGGGCATCGTTTGGGCAAGCCTGCCCCGCGCCGGCGACGCCCTCAATGCCACCGTTCCGGGAGATTTATACGCCTTCAATGCGGAAACCCTGGCGCTGATATGGTTGAGTACCGGCATCGGCGATGACCTTTGGAATTTTTCCAAAGGCAGTATTCCCGTGGTTGCGAACGGTAAAGTGTACGTAGGTTCTCTATCGAAATTTGTGTCGGTCTATGGGTTAAAAGCGAACGGTGTGTCCGCGCAAGATCTAGCGCTCAACCAAACTGCGACCGGAAGTACTCCATGCACTCAGAGCCAAGGACCGGCCCAAGCCGTGAATGGCAGTTTTTCCGACGGTCTGAACGATAAATTCTGTTCGACGGCGGCCAATCCGTACTTGATGGTGGATCTGGGGGCAGTGACTACAGTGGCACGCTTTGTGACCGACCACGCGGGCGCGGGCGGTGAGGCCTTCAGCCTCAACACCGCGGCCTACAACATCCAGCTTTCGACAGACGGTGTGAATTTCGCTACAGTGGTGAACGTTAGCGGGAATGTGAATAGCATTACCACCGACGACATCGCGCCGACCAACGCCCGCTTCATAAAGCTAAACATCATTACGCCAACCCAAATAGGCAATCCCACTGCCAGCATTTATGAATTTCAGATCTTCGCACCTTTGACCTCCGGAACGTCCCCGGGCTTTTCGATCTCGGCGGGTCCGGCCGTTCAAGACGTTTCGGTGGGGAACGGCACTACCTACACGGCGACAATAAGCCCGATAAACGGGTTCAGCGGCAGCGTGGCGCTGAGTGTCACGGGATTGCCGACTGGCGCCAGTGCCACCTTCACTCCCAGTTCCGTAACTGGTTCGGGAAGTTCGACGCTTAGTATTTCGACTTCGTCTTCCAGTCCTTTAGGTGCGTATCCGATCACGATTTCCGGCACATCCGGCACACTGGGTCATTCCGTTGAAGCGACCCTCGTCGTAAGTAGTTGGTTCAACGCCTCGTGGGGCAATCGAAAGGCGATCACTATTCCAAACACGAGCGTTTCGGGCGCCTTGAGTTTGATCAACTTCCCTATGCTCTTCTCGGTGACAGACGCGAATCTGGCGACTGTGGGCAACGGCGGGGGCGTGGGCAACGCGGACGGGAGCGATATATTATTCACGGCGGCGGATGGAGTGACCAAGCTCAATCATGAAATCAGGTTGTACAACAGCGCCACAGGTCAGTTCATGGCATGGGTGCAGATTCCGTCGCTATCTCCGGCTGTGGATACCGTGATCTATATCTACTACGGGAAAGCCGGAGCGCCTAACCAATCCAACCCAACCGGAGTGTGGGACAGCAACTTTACCACCGTAATGCATTTGGGGAATGGGACCACGCTTTCGACAGCGGACTCGACGTCAAATGGCAACAATGGGATCAACCACGGGGCGACGGCGGTGGCTGGCCCGTTCGGAGGTGCTGCGGGTTTCAACGGAACTAGCAGTTCCGTCACCATACCCAACGCCAGTTATCCAGGATATCCTACCGCTAGTAACACCAACAACTATCTGCAAACCACGGAGTTATGGTTTAAGACCTCTACCGGAGGCGCGTTTCTTGGTCAGGACGACGGAACCGCAGTGGGATCCACTCCGGGAGGTTATGTGCCCGCATTATATCTGGATACGAGCGGCTACCTGGCGGCTAGTTTCTTCTGGCACGGGAGTTCCGGCGATCAAATTGTAAGCCCAACAACCTATACGGATAACAATTGGCATCATGCGGTTGACGTCTATAATGACGGCGTTGAGAATTTATACTTGGACGGTGAAATAGTTGGATCTGCAGGCTTTACCGAGTTTAGCTTTGCTGGCACCTATGCCTATTCCTTGGGTGCAGCATACACGGCAACCTGGCCGGCTGCTAATTCCGGTTGGTTCTATTCGAATGGATGCATTGCTGAAGTGAGGATATCGAATTCAGCGCGCACTTCCGACTGGATCAGGACTCAATACAACAACCAGAGGTCACCATCCACGTTTTATGTTGAGGGATCTCAACAGGGTTCGGGAGGGCCTACGCAAGTAGCGGCGCCGACGTTCAATCCCGGGGCGGGGACGTATGGCGGGGCGCAGAGCGTGAGCATCAGCACGACTACGGGGGGAGCGTCGATCCGTTACACCACCGATGGGAGCAATCCGAGCGAGACGTTGGGGACCTTGTACAACGGCACGGGGGTGGCAATCAACAGCACGACGACGCTGAAGGCCATTGCCTATGAGAGTGGGATGACGGACAGCCCCATCAGTTCGGCACTGTACACGATCAACGGCGGGGGGGGCGGATGGTACAACCTCTCCTGGAGTAACCGGAAGGCGGTGACCATCAGTCACACCAACGTCTCGGGCGCCAGCAGTTTAACGAATTTCCCCATGCTGTTCTCGGTAACGGACGCGAATCTGGCGACGGTGAGCAACGGCGGAAGTGTGGGCAACGCGGATGGGAGTGACATTTTATTCACGGCGGCGGATGGAGTGACCAAGCTCAACCATGAAATTTCGTTGTATAACGGCACTACCGGGCAGTTCATCGCGTGGGTGCAGATTCCGTCGTTATCACCCACAGCGGACACGGGGATCTATATCTACTATGGGAATGCGGGAGCGGCTAATCAATCCAATCCAACCGGGGTGTGGGACAGCAACTTCACCAGTGTAATGCATTTGGGGAATGGGACTACGCTATCGGCAGCAGACTCGACCTCGAATGGTAATAGCGGGACCAACAACGGGGCAACGGCTACGGTGGGACAAGTCGACGGAGGAGCGGGCTTTAACGGATCGAGCAGTTACATCGTGCTGCCCGCCGCCAGTTATCCGGGCTATCCCACGGCCGGCAGCACGAGTACTTATGCAGAGACCACGGAGTTGTGGTTCAAGACCGCCAGTAGTGGATCGATTCTGGGCCAGGACAACGGAACCGCGGTGGGATCAAGTCCCGGAGGTTGGGTGCCAGCATTATATCTGGACACAAGCGGCAAGCTGCGGGCTAGTTTCTTCTACCATAATGCGTCCAACTCGCAAGTTCAAACCGTAACTCCAGCAAGCTACAACGATAACAACTGGCACCACGTGGTTGACGTTTACAACAATGGGACAGAGAGTTTGTACGTAGATGGCGTGCTAATCGGCTCCCTG
>PMOK01000066.1 GCA_003162425.1 Bryobacterales bacterium
GTCGGGCGATTGTGTTCTTGTAGTGCCGAGCGGCGGACCGTAAAACAGGCCCGGGTTCGGCGGCGTGCAGGATGGCATCCACAAACGTCTCGGTCTCGCGTGCGCTCAGAATCAACATCGCTCTTTCTTCGATGGTGCGTTCGGCAGCGGCTTCCGCGCTATGCAAGACGAAGTCCGTCATAGTTCGGCCCTCAAGATCGGCTGCTTTTTGAATGAGTACCTTTTGTTCCGCGTTCAGGCGCGCGTCAAAGCGATAGGCTTTTGCCTTCAGCGCGTTGTGTTTGCGTCGTTTTAGAGCCGGCTGACTCACCGTCGGTTACCTATTCAAAGCGTACGGTAAATATACGTACATGTCAAGAAGCTCCTTTCTGCGGGCGACTTTTGGAAAGAAGCCCTTGGCGCTGGAAGCAAAGGACTGATACGCTTGGCTCAGTGGAAATACCGCGTTCGATTCAGCGCATCGAGCCGTTTCCTGAATGTGCGCTTGCCATTCTGAACAGAATTCCCCCGCGGGCGAGCGAGCTTGACCAGCTTCAAGGTCTGCTGGAAGAACACCCACACGTGCTGCACTCAGTGGATCAGATTGCGGTCGCATCAGGAAAATACGACGAGGGCGCCTCCCTCGATTCCGCGGCCATCATTGACCGCATTGGCGCCGCCGAGTTGATTGAGATCGCGATTACGCTGCTGGTGCGAGGATATCTGCATCGCGCCTTAAGTGTCTTGGAGGATCGGCGCTATTGGCGCTACACGCTAGCCTGCGCGGTCTGCTGCCAGGAGATCGCTCCGCCCGGCGAGGAGAACCGCCTGATCGCCTACGTTTCCGGATTGCTTCACGATATCGGACGGCTTGCCTTGATCGCAGCTTATCCTGACAAGTACGCAAATCTGTTGACGCTCATCGACAGGATGTTCCGGGACAATACGGGATTCGACTTGCTGGCGCGTGAGGAAATGCTGTTTGGCATGGATCATTTCGCCACCGGGTCGTGGCTCGCCTCCACCTGGGGCCTGCCGCCTTGGTTGTGCGCCGTTACCGGCAAGTTCGATGAAAAAGCTTCTGGTGAGTATCGAACGTTGGTAGTAACTATCCGATCCGGAACGCGCCTGGCCCACTCGCTCGGGTTTGGCTATCTTGAGGCCGCTCCCCGCGGCGATATAGAAGAAATCATGAGCCAGATTCCCGAAACTTGGGAGCGCTGGAAGACATTGGATTATTGGAAACACGGTGAAGAGCATTTGTGCGGCAAGATCCAATCGAAACAGAGCTTGTACGCTCTTGCGGAACCGGAAGACGAGTGAACCTCAGCCGCTCTGCGGCTCCCTAACTGCCGCGCGTTCCGATCCCCCTCATTTGCGGGTATCGCCCACGCTCCGCTTCATGCCGATTAAAGATCTACCAAGATCGCATGCGGAGACTCGGCTAGGAATGTTCCCCATCATAGGTATAGTGGTCGTCTTTGCCTGTATCGCGGGCGGTTACCTCATCGAAAAGGGTAACCTCCTGGTGCTGATGCAGCCTGCCGAGCTGCTCATTATCCTGGGCGCGGCTATCGGGACGGTTCTGATCGGAAATCCGCCGCACCTGTTGAAGGCGATCGTGTCGAGCGTTTTCGGGGTTTTCAAGAGCAGCCGCTACACTGCCGCTATCTACCTGGACACGCTGCGCTTCTTGAACGACTTCTTCGCCACTTCGCGCAAGAACGGTTTAACCGCGCTCGAAAAGGACCTGGATGAGCCGGACAAAAGCGAGCTGTTCAAGCGCCATCCTACCTTCGCCAGCGACAAGCACGCCATGCATTTCTTTTGCGACACGATGCGGACGTTTCTGGCCGGCGGCGTGGATGTTCACGACCTGGATCAAGTGATGGAGACAGACCTGGAGGTTCTCCATAAACAAAACCGTTTGCCGGCCAGCGCTTTGAACACCATGGCAGACAGCCTGCCGGGACTGGGAATTGTTGCCGCGGTTCTTGGCGTGGTAATCACGATGGGCTCGCTGGGAGGTCCGCCGGAAGAGATCGGTCACAAGGTTGCTGCGGCGCTGGTGGGAACGTTCCTGGGTATTCTGCTTTGCTACGGATTCCTGGGCCCGATTGCTGCGAATATCAAGAAGCAGAATGACACCGAAGGCGATTACTTCTTGTGTCTTCGTATGGGATTGCTGGCATATATGAAGGGCGTGTCGCCACTGCTGGCGCTTGAGGCGGCCCGGCGCGCCATACCACACTACGTTCGGCCGACATTTCTCGAAATGGACACGGCCTGCCGTAAGCAATCGGGGCCGGCTAAAGCCGAGGCAGCATGAGCGCCAAGTCAGCCCATCCGCGCATAATCATCGTCAAAAAGCATGTGGCGGGCCATGACGAGGAGCACGGCGGCGCATGGAAGGTGGCGTACGCCGACTTCGTGACCGCCATGATGGCGCTTTTCATTGTGCTGTGGCTCTTGAGCGCCAGCGAGAAGGTACAGAAAGCGGTGGGAGGATACTTTCAGGATCCCACCGGGAAAGGGCGTCAAACAGGTTCCACTACGGCCGGCGTCGGAGAGACGCTTACGTTGAATCAGAGCCAACTGCAGCAGCTCAAACAGAAGCTTGAACAGGCGATGCGCCAGATTCCGGCGTTTCAAAACATGGCGAAACAGATTCGAATGACCATCACCGCCGAAGGGCTGCGCATCGATTTGCTCGAGACCCAGCGTGGGCTCTTTTTTGAAACGGGGAATCCGAGGCCGACCGAAGCGGGCACCGAACTGATAAGACTTCTGGGCGGGGAATTGTTGAAATTGCCGAACAAAGTGGCCATTGAAGGTCATACGGATTCAACTCCCTATGGACGTACCGATTATTCGAACTGGGAGCTATCCGCCGATCGCGCCAACTCCGCCCGCAGAATTCTGACAGGAGCCGGCGTCAACGATGACCGGATCAGCCAGGTACGCGGCTTCGCGGATCAACGCCTTCTGTTGAAGGCCGAGCCCAATAACCCATCCAACCGCCGGATCTCGATCATCGTGCGAAATTTGGGGCTCGATCAGCAGGAAGAAACTTCCGCCCAGACGCAAGTGGAGCCGAAAAAGGCTCCGGATCCGGTGGCCAAGAAATAACCGCCGGTTCTCATCTCTCCGGGGGAAAGACAAACGGAGCCGGTGAGATTCCGAAGAACTGCCCGAGCTTCACAGCCTGGCTCTTAGTCACCTGGCGAGTTCCCGAGAGAATCTCAGATACGCGGCTCTTGCCCAGAACGCTCCAAAGGTCTTTCGGAGTCTGCCGGCGCTGATCTAACAAGAATCTGATCAACTCCGCTGGAGTAGCCGCCTTCCGCCGGTACCTCCGACGCTCGAAGTCTTCAGAAAGCTGCGCCAGCAGTTCCAGGAGCGCGTCTTCCTCTGGCGACCGCGCCGCTTTTCTCATGAGCGCTTCAATCTTAGGCAACAACCGCTCGTTCTGTTCCTCGGTCTTGACCACTACGGGGTGAAGCTTCGCCAGCAATTGACCATAGTAATTCTCATTAAGCTTTGGAATCGTTGATGTTGCCATCACTTCCACCCACCTTTGTCGTAATCCTGGTGCGTGAGCACGTGGGTTATCAACACTGTCTGGAGCCCGTGGTCAACAACGGAAATCAACCTGAACTTGTTGGCTCCTATGTTGAACACCGTTCTACCCTCCACGAAACTCACTGAGCCGAAAGTACGCTTTAGCTCCGCAGGATTCTTCCATGAACCTGGCCTAACCGCAGTTTCCCAACTGCGTAACGGGCTCTTCGCGTTACTAAGTATTTTGGCGAACTCGATCAACTTGCGTCCACCGAGAAGTCTCACCTGTCTGCATGTTCCCATATTGGGAACGTGAGTGTCAAGTCAGCTTGGGAAAGTGCCTTCGACGGGCACCGGATGTCGCAAATGGTATTCGTCCGAGTTCATTGTATGTGGCGTCAGGCGCCGGAACTTCTCAATATTTCGACGCGGAAAGAGAAGGAAATTGCGCGCTGCATCGCGGTGTGACAATGTAATACATTTATATTGACAATCGCAGAGTCCATTGGTAGTATTTTCTTGTCAGTTTACTTATCTGCGCTCTCACGCAATATTGTCTTGAAATTGCGTGCCCTCCCGAGCGACGTCCCCGGACAACGATTTGAGTAAACTCCCGATGCGCGATGTTCAACGCTTACGGGCGTAGTGCAGTCGCACTTTCAAAAAGCTTCCAATGTGACTGAAAGGGCGGTAGCTTGTGCTCCACGATCGAGGCGCTCATGAACCTGACGATCCGCAAAAGCAAAATGATCAGCTTTCGCCTCTCGCCTGAGGAATATCAGACGCTGAAGGACACCTGCGAACTACAGGGAGTGCGCAGCATCTCCGACCTGGCGCGCACGGCTATGCAGAAGTTGATTGCGTCCGGTTGGCAACCAGTCCCCTTGTCCGACGAGGTGCGGGACCTCCGGAATCGGGTACGAATGCTCTCGCTTCAATTAGACCAGCTCTCCACGGCCGTCCACCGCGGGCGGGGCAACGGGGAGGAGGGTGGGTAATCGAATGACAATCGCGCGGTTGCTTTTTGTATCACTGGCGTTTCACGCGACACTGGCGGCCGCACCGCAGCAAACGGTGCCTTCCTCCGAGATCAATGGGGCCAACCTGCCGGCGCTACCGGTTGGCCCGGAAGATTTGATCGCCGTGTCGGTTTACGGGTCCCCGGAATTGAGTCGCACATTGCGCGTTTCCGAAGATGGTCACATCCGCTTGCCCATGTTGAGAGAGCCCATCAAGGTAATAGGCCTGATGCCATCCGCTATCGAGGCAGTGATAGCCCAAGCTCTGGTTTCCGAGCAGGTCCTGGTTGATCCGGCGGTGACGGTGATCATCGTCGAGTATCGCAGCCATCCAATATCGGTGGCAGGTGCGGTGCGAAAGCCGGTTACCTTCCAGGCTTACGGCAACGTGACGGTGTTGGATGCGCTGGCGCGCGCCGAGGGATTGGCGCCGGATGCCGGGCCAGAGATCCTGGTCTCGCGCCTGCACAAGGACGACGATGGCAGAGTGCGCACTTTGGTTCAACGCATTCCGGTGCGTGGCTTAATTGACGCCGCCGATCCCGAGCTGAATTTGAAGCTGGAAGGCGGCGAGGAGATCCGGGTGCCGGAAGCGGGCAAGGTCTTCGTGCTGGGCAATGTCAAAAAGCCCGGAGCGTTTCCGGTGAACGATGCTAGCGACACCACCGTTTTGAAAATGCTGGCCTTGTCCGAGGGACTGATGTCGTTCACCAGCAAGGTTGCCTACATTTACCGGAGGGAGGGTGGAACCGGAGGGAAGAAAAACGAGATTGAAATCCCGCTGCAGAAAATTGTGCATCGCAAAGCGCCGGACGTGACGCTGCAAGCCAACGATATCCTCTATATACCGGACGATTCCGGCAGGCGCGCCACCGCCACGGTTCTGGATCGCATAGCGGGCTTCGGATCCGCCACAGCCAGTGGAGTTCTCATCTACAAGCACTGAGGCGTGCTCCGCCAGGATGCAGGAAATTAATCCGCCACTCCCGCCGCCGCTTCCGGAAGCGAATTTACCCGCCGCGCTGCATCGCGAGCCGGGCCAGCCCGTAGCCGCGTGGCAATATCAGGTTCCGCCGTCCGTTTACTCGGAGCCCGACCTGGAGCAACCAGGTGTTCCACTCTCTCATTATCTTTGGATTCTCCGGCGCCACCGCTACAAGATCATGGCCTTCGTAGCGGTCTGTGTTTTCGGTACTTATTTCATTAGTACGCGGCTGGTTCCTATCTACGAAGCTGTCACTACCGTTGACGTGGACCGTCAAGCTCCTCCAGGTATCGTGGGCCAGGATTCCCAGCGCGCCGGCGGACTCAACGACGCGGATCAATTCCTGGCCACGCAGATCAAGCTCATACAGTCCGATTCGGTGCTGCGGCCGGTAGCGGAAAAGTATAACTTGCTGGAACGCGAGAAGCAATTTCGAGATGACGTTCCCAAGGAGTCCACTGCCAATGCGCCGGTGTTGTTGAAGAAACTCAGGGTCACGCGTCCCCCCAATACTTACTTGCTGCTGATCAGCTACCGCTCAGCAGAAGCAATTTTGGCGGCCGAGGTGGCGAATGCCATCGCCAATTCGTACATCGAGCACACCTACAACATCCGCATCCGCTCTTCCTCCAGCCTGGCCAGTTTCATGGAAAAGCAGATCGAGGAGCTGCGCGCCAAGATGGAAGTGTCCAGCGCCGCTCTCTTGAGATTTGAGCGCGAGATGAACATCATCAACCCTGAGGAGAAGACCAACATCCTCTCAGCGAGATTGCTGCAGTTGAACACCGAGTACACCACCGCACAGGGCGACCGTGTTCGCAAGGAAGTGGCCTATCAAACCGCCAAGACCGGGACCATTGAAGCGGCCATGAGTTCCACACAGGGCGAAACTCTCAAGAAGCTCATGGAGCGCCATAATGAGGCCGCCCAGAAGTTCAGCCAGATCAAGGAACAGTATGGGGCCCGCCACCAGGAGTACAAAAAGGCGGATGCAGAAGTGAGAGAGCTGAGCCAGCAGGTTGAGGCGGGACGGCGGAACATTCTGAAGCAGGCGGAGCTTGAATACCAGGAGTCCGCCCATCGCGAAGACATTTTGAGGCATGCCGTGGCGGAGAGCAAGGCCGAGTACGACAAGATCAACGCTCGCAGCTTCGAATATCAGCAGTTGAAGCGCGAGGCCGAGGCTGACAAGCAGCTCTACGAGGAATTGGTTCGCAAGATCAGGGAGTCCAGCATCAATGCTGGCTTTCAGAGCAATTCCATTCGCCTGGCGGACAGTGCGCGCCCCCCGGTGAAGCCCGTATTTCCAAACATGCCGCTGAACTTGACGCTGGCCTTGCTATTCTCGGCGATGGCGGCGGTAGCCGCGGCGGTTGCCTCGGATGCGATGGATAAGACCATCCGCGATCCGGAACAAATCGCCCAAACGCTGAATGTGGAGGTGTTGGGTTCGCTTCCCATGGTCCGGGAGAAGGAGTTCCGCCCGCGTCTGGCAGCCGTGGCAAATCCACAGGGCAAACCGCCTGGCACGGCGCTGGTGCTCAGCAGCAATGGACATCGAGCGTCAAGAGCTTTAGCGAGTGGCAGCCTGACCCTGTTTGAAGAATCCATGCGTACGCTGCACAGTTCGATACTTCTGAGTGACTTGGACCAAGGTGTCCACAGTCTGCTGGTCACCAGCACCGCGCCCGGGGAAGGGAAGTCCACCACGGCGGCATACTTGGCCATCAGCAACGCCGAACAAGGCCACTCCACATTGCTTATTGACGGGGACCTTCGCCGGCCCAGCATCCACCGCATCTTCGGCATCTCATCCACAACCGGGCTGTCCAGCGTGTTATTGGAGCAGACCCCGTGGCGCCAAGCTGTCGCGAAATTGGAAAGCCATCCGAACCTGGACATCCTGCCGGCGGGTCCTTCGTCCCGCCGCGCGCCAGACCTGGTGGCGAGGGGTTTGGAAGCCATGGTGGAAGAGGCCAGTCGCGAATATTCCATGATCGTCATCGACTCGCCGCCGTTTCTCAACTTCGCTGAGCCGTTGCGCATGTCAACCATCGTGGATGGTGTGCTGCTGGTAACTGTGGCAGGGCAAACCGACCGGCAAGCAGTTGCGTCCGTCGTAGCGACTCTGAAACGCGTTCGCGCGAATGTAGTGGGGCTGGTGCTCAATAAAGTGACGAGAGATCTTACAGAGCATTACCACTATTACGGTTATTACGGGTATTACGGAAAGAAATACGCTTCGTATTACGGCGATGGAGGCCAACCCTAATGCAAGCACGGATGGTTGCGAATACTGCTTCTCGTAAAATGCCCGTGAAATACGGCGTACTTAGATCTTGGGCGCATCTGGTGCTGGTTCCGTTTCGGGAGCTGCAATTCCTTGCATCGACCATGCGCGATGTTTCGAGTGTCCCTCCACAGTCTGTGAAGCTACGCATCATCCGTTCCCTATTAAAGCTGCACCAGCCGGGAATCAGTTTTGTCGGGACCGGAACT
This sequence comes from Bryobacterales bacterium, assembly GCA_003162425.1. Lineage (GTDB taxonomy): Bacteria > Acidobacteriota > Terriglobia > Bryobacterales > Bryobacteraceae > Palsa-89. Next base: position 8,044 of record PMOK01000066.1, read on the forward strand.
TGTCTTGGCGACACCACTGCGATGGTACGCCGCCTGGGGCATAGAGTCATTTCGATAGAGCTTGACCCGGCCCAGTACGCGCGGGCGCAACATCGTTTTCGGGATGACCCGGATGTAGTGCTGGTCCACGGAGATTGTGTCACGGCGTTACAGCAAGTGCTGCCCCGTCTCACGCGACCCGCTATGTTGTGGCTGGATGCTCACTATAGCGGAGGAATCACGGCGGGAGGCCCCAGTGACGATCCGATTTTCGCGTGCCTCGCTGAACTTCGAGACCAGACCGTTCGTTCCCACTCACTATTGATCGACGATGTCGCCACCTTCGACGGCCAGCGCTCCCGGCCGGACTTGGTGCAGGTTATGCTGGCCATTCGGGCCATCAACTCCGAGTACCGCATCAGAATCCAAGGCGACATCATTGTCGCGACGGTGAATCGAACTACATCTTCCAATAACGGCTGGAAAATCCATTCTTCGGTCCGCGAGACTCGGCCATGATTTCCGAATGTAGCGTTCTTATGCGCCCGGCTCTTCACTCGCCTTCTGCTCTTGCCCATGAACAGGTCACTCTCTAACGACGACGTTCACTATGTCTGCGACAATATTCGCGCCTTCTACGGACGCTAGCGGCTCCCCTCATAGCCATTCCCGCGAGCTCGCTCGCCGCGTCCGCATCCATGTGCTTCGCATGACCAGCCGCGCGGGCGCATCGCATATCGGGTCTGCTTTTTCCTCCGCTGATATCCTCGCCGTGCTTTATGGGCACGTCCTGCGCGTCCGCCCCACTGACTCACGCTGGCCCGCTCGCGATCGTTTCGTGCTCAGCAAGGGCCACGCCGGAAGCGCACTCTATGCGGTTCTTGCCGAATGCGGTTTCTTCGCCGTTGAGCGCCTGGAGACCTTTTACCAGGATGGTTCGGAATTGTGCGGTCACGTGTCGCACCAGGGCATCCCCGGCGTGGAGGTGTCCACAGGTTCGCTGGGGCATGGCCTTTCGATTGCCTCCGGTATGGCGTTTGCCGCGCATCTAGGATCGAGCAGCCATCGCGTGTTCACTCTGCTGAGCGACGGCGAGTGCGACGAGGGGTCCACCTGGGAGCCCGCTCTATTCGCCAGCCACCACTGCCTCGATAATCTAGTCGCTATTATCGATTTCAACAAAATTCAGAGCCTGGCGCCGGTTACCGATATCTTGACGCTCGAACCGCTCGCTTCCAAATGGACCAGCTTCGGCTGGGCCGTTCGCGATGTGGATGGTCACGATCACGGCGCGCTGGCCCGAGTTCTTGGCGCTGTTCCCTTCGAGCAGGGAAAGCCAAGCTGTTTAATCGCTCACACCGTGAAAGGTAAAGGCGTCGCTTTCATGGAAGACACCGTGCTCTGGCATTACCGTGCCGCTCGCGGCGAGGAGTTTGACCGAGCCTTGGCGGAACTCGAGACAACCGAATGAGAGACGCATTCATCCGCAGCCTCACTGAGGTGGCCGCGCGCGATCCAGCGATTCTCTTGCTCACCGGCGATCTCGGGTACGGCGTGCTCACGGATTTCGCCGACCGCTTTCCGCGCCAGTTTCTGAACGTCGGAGTCGCGGAGCAGAATATGACAGGCCTCGCCACTGGACTCGCGCTCGAAGGCCACACGGTTTTCACTTATTCCATTGGCAACTTTCCCACGCTCCGGTGTCTCGAGCAGATTCGAAATGATGTCTGCTACCACCAAGCCAACGTCAAAATCGTGTCAGTCGGTTGCGGGATGAGTTATGGCCCGCTCGGCATTTCTCACCACGCCACCGAGGACATTTCCATCGTTCGGGCTCTACCATATATCACCGTCGTTTCACCCTGCGATCGCTGGGAAGCTACGGAAGCCACTCGCGCCTTGGCGCTCCAAAGTGGCCCCACGCTCTTGCGCCTGGATAAGTCTTTTGCTCCTGAATTAAACGAACCCGCAGAAATGTTCCGCATCGGCAAGGCCAGGATCGTGCGCCAAGGCCGCCACGTTACTCTCGTCGCGACCGGAGGCATCCTGGGCGAAGCTCTGACGGCCGCTGACCTCCTGGCGTCTGACTCAATCCAGTGTCGGGTAATAAGCATGCACACTATTAAGCCTCTGGATGTGGATGCTCTAATCGCCGCGGCTACAGAGACGGGCGGTATCGTGACGATCGAAGAACACACGGTCGAAGGCGGACTGGGCGGAGCCGTTGCCGAAAACCTGCTCGAAGCGGGTGCTCTGCCAGGCTTCTTCCTCCGCATCGGACTGCGTTCCGGCTTTTCGTCTGTAATCGGCAGCCAGCAGTATTTGCGGCATGTGCATGGCCTGGACGCGACCGCCGTAGCACAGTCGGTGCGTAGTTGCTTGGCGGGATCTCCTCATCAATATGTGGCTCGAGCATGCGCTTGATTTCGCTATGGTGACGATCCAAGGATCACTTCAGTGGGCCGTTCCTTTTTCATACCCGCCGCCGGGCTCGATCGATGCCGTGGGGCAGCCATGGCACGCATCGCGGTGAGCCGCAAATTGTAGCGCACGCACTCGTGCGTGCCGTGTTCGCACTCTTGCGAACACAAGTGCACGGAAGGATACAGGCGTTCAAACAGGTGTGAACACGCCACCAAAGTGTGCGTGCGCCACGGCGAGGTTAACGGTACATCGTGAATTCTTCGATGAAATTCGGCGCTCTCGTTGGCAAACCTCGTTTCGCAATACGTTTGATCCAGGTCATCCTGTTCGCGTCCTCCGCGCTTATCGCTTTCCTCCTACGTTTTGAGTTCACCATACCGCACCAGGAAGTCCGCCACCTTGAAACGGCGATTCTGGTTTGGGCGGTAGTGAAAACCGGCGTCTTCATCCTAGCCGGCTTGGATCGCGGCTGGTGGCGATTCGTTTCAGTAAGCGACCTGAGCCGTCTGGCTGCGGGCAATCTGGTGGGCTCCATTCTGGCCGGGCCATTAATTTATTGGTCATCCAATTCGTTTCCCCGATCCATTTATGCCATCGACCTGCTGGTATGCATCTTGTGCACCGCCGGCGTCCGCCTTTTCGCCCGCGTGGTGTCAGAATTCGCGACCGCAAACAGCGGGCCTGCCGGGCAGAAGCGCTGTTTGATTTACGGCGCGGGCGACGCCGGCGTCGCACTGCTGCGCGAGCTCCGGCTGAACTCATCCTTGGCCTACCAGGTCCGCGGCTTCCTGGACGACAATCCGCAAAAGGCCGGCGTCAGGATACAAGGCATGCGAGTTCTGGGCAATGGCGAAGCTCTGGAACGAACCGCGCGCTCGCAAAATGTCGAGCTGATCCTGATCGCCATGCCCTCCGCTTCCGGTGCGCAGATGACTCGGGTTCTGGAACGCTGCAACGCTGCCCGCCTGGCTTACAAGACCGTTCCGAGCATGGCCGAGGTGATCCAGGATAGCGATCCCGGCCGCCACATCCGGGAAGTCGCGGTGGAGGATCTGCTGGGCCGCTCCGCAGTTCGTCTCGACCAGCACCGCATCTCTCGGAAGCTAGATGAGCGGGTGGTCTTAGTGACGGGCGCCGGCGGCTCCATCGGATCCGAGCTTTGCCGGCAGATCGCGCGCTTTCATCCCGCCGCAATCGTCGGATACGAGCTGGCTGAAACACCGCTGTTTCACTTACAACAGGAGATGGAGCGCATCTTTCCGGGCGTCGCGTTCCATCCGGAAATCGGCAGCATTCAGAATCCCCATCGACTGGCCGAGGTCTTCGGGGAACACCGGCCGGCTATTGTTTATCACGCCGCCGCCTACAAGCACGTTCCCATGATGGAATCGAACGTTTTCGAGGCGGTGGAAAACAACGTCCTCGGAACCATGCACGTCGCCATGGCCGCCGCTATTCACGGCGTCGAGGATTTCGTCATGATCTCGTCCGACAAAGCCGTCCGTCCCACCAACATCATGGGCGCGACGAAGCGCCTGGCGGAACTGGTGGTGCGTTCCGTTCAGAACGGCGGAGGGAAGTTCGTCTCGGTTCGTTTTGGCAATGTGCTGGGAAGCAATGGCAGCGTGGTTCCCATATTTAAGGACCAGATTGCGCGCGGTGGTCCCGTCACCGTGACCCATTCTGAGATGCGCCGCTATTTCATGATCATTCCCGAAGCCTGCCAGCTAGTGCTGCAAGCCTCAACCATGGGGAAAGGCGGCGAGATCTTTGTGCTCGATATGGGCGATCCCGTCAGGATCGTGGATCTGGCCCGCAACCTTATCCTTCTGTCGGGATTGCGTCCCGATCTGGACATCAGGATCGAATTCATCGGTACTCGGCCCGGCGAAAAGTTGTGCGAAGAGCTCAGCGCGGTGGAGGAAGACACTCTTCCCACCTGCCATGAAAAGATCAAGACTTACGCAGGCTCGATCATCCCCTGGCCGGCGATGGAAGTGTATCTGTCGCGAATTCAGAGCTTGTGCGCAGCTCGGCAACTCAACGAGTTGGTTTTTACGTTGAAGGAAATTATTCCCGAGTACAATCCCAGCACGGAGATCTTACGCCGGTTGCTCAGACCGATTGCTATTGGCGCGTCCCGATGACGTGCTCTCCCGAACCGCTATCCCCAGCATCGCGAACCACCAACACCCCAGCCCCAGCCGCACCAGCGGATAATCGACCAGCGCATGCAGCATCACTGCCGCCAATCCGATCGCCCAAACGGACCGGATGCCCTTCCACAGCGCCAGCACGAACAGCGCCGCCATCAGCGCCACCACTCCCATGCCCCCTTCCGCCCCCCATTGTCCCCACTCGGAGTGGGCGTGGTTAGCGACGACGCCGAAATCGGCCACTGCATACGCGGGATATGCCGACGTCCAAGTTCCCAATCCGAATCCTTCGAGTGGGCGCGCCCGGAGCATGGCGATCGCCGAATCGAGGTATTCGCGCCGCATGGCGTATGAATCGGGCGCGAGAAGCCGCAGCCACACTGCCCCGGGACCCGCCACCAGTGCGAACGCAACTACGCCAGCCAGCACCAGGATCAGTCGAGAACGGAAATGCCGTCCGCCTGCTGTCAACACCAGGACCGCCGCGAGCTCCAAAGTCACCAGGATTGTCCCGGCCCGCGAAGCCGATGCGATCACGCTCCCGTACATCAGAGCGGCAATACCCGCATAGACCCATCCGTACTTTTCATTCTTCAACGCCCGCCAGAGCGCCAGTGGAAACAGCAGCTCGATGAACGCCGCGTAATGATTTTGGTTGAGGAACGTGCCGAAAATCTGGTCTTTTTCGGGGGTCGGGATCAACCACAGAATCTGTCCGTGACTGGTGTAAAGCTGCGCGAGTGCGAGTGCGCTCATCGCCGCGCCAAACCAGAGCAGCCCGCTCAAGAAAGACTCGCGATCGGGAATGAGCGTGCCGAGTGCCACCAGGCAAGCTGCGGCCAACCAATAGAGGATGGCCCATTCGGTCTGGGCGAACACTACCGTCCAACGTAAGGTGATTTGCATGAGACCCCAGCCAGCCACGGTTGCCAGGCACCACACACTCCAATGCGGCGTGGCTCGCCAGCGGTTTTGGAGAACGGCCACCGCCGATAACACGAACGTTGCGGCTTCCAGGATGCTCACGGTCCAGCGTCCTTCTACCCAAATGGTGGAAACGCCGAACCAAAGCACGGCCCATAAGCATGAAGAACTCGCCAACGACTTACGGTTTCGTGGGGCAGGCGCTTTCGCCTGCCAACCTACTTTTTCAAACGGTGCCCGTTGAGCCGATATCACTTACTTGCGTTTCCACTGGAGAACACGCCTTGAGTCGCCGCCAGACCCGCACCCAATCCCGTAGCACCCGCCACCGCGATGCCGGCGATCGCAGCTGTCGAAAGGCCCACGCCCCCTGCGGCGCCCGCGGCGCCGGCTGCACTGGCCGTCCCAGCGCCAACGCCGGCCGCAGCAGTTCCAGCCGCGCCTGCCCCAGCGCCCGCCGCAGCCGCAACGCCGGCAGCGGCCGTACCCGCTCCGCCGCATGCATCTCTCTTGACGCTCAATACTTGGAGCGCGTCGTTGCCTGTGCGGTTCCCCGTGACTGAGATCGACTTGCCAATGTACTGCGTCAACCCCGCGCCGCTCAATTCCACCGTGACGCCGGACGTCTTGTCCGTGAGCAGCAGCTTGCCGTCCACGCGCTCCGCATCCCCGCAAACCACGGTGGGCGGAGCTGCTCCAGCCTGCTCAGTAAAGCTGAGCGCGGCTCCGGGCGCCATGTTGGCCACCCGGATACCTGCTGCGGTCTCCACCCGAAACGATCCTGTCACGGCGGCCACTTCCACCAGGCTCTTCGGTCCCAACGCGACGCGAACAGTTGCACTCGAAGTAACCGGGAAAACCCGCAACCCTCTGGCTTTCACCAGATACTTCGAGCCACTTACCTGGCCGGCGCCCTGCTCCAGTTCCAGCCGGCCGCGAAATACCTGGCCACGTGAGTCCATGCCGAGACGAATCTTTAAGCCGCTGGTCAACGACAGATCCGACATGGCCTTTCCAGTTTCAATCACTGAGCCATCGAAGACGTTCGCATTGCCGGCAACTTGAGAATGATCCAACCAAAAGCTGCCATTGGCTGTTGCCACTCCGATGGTGGAGATGGCCCCCGGAAGAATGCCAAACAGGCACGATGCGAGTAGAACAATAAGAATAATTCGAAAAGACATGCTTGGTCTCCTCTCAAACTATAGCTTTATAGTTTATAATAATCAAGCAATAGATACTATAAAGTCCTGATTGAAGTTGATGACTTACTATGAAGAGTTGGGGCTTTCGGCGCGCGCGACGGAGGCGGAGGTCAAGCGGTCATACAAACGTCTGACATTGCTGCTGCACCCCGACCAGCACCGGGACCCTGAAATTCGGGCCTTGGCCGAAGTGCAGATGAAGCGGCTCAACGAGATAGTAGGTATTCTCGCCGATGCCGAGCAGCGGCGTATTTACGACAAGCAACTCTTAGAAGCTGCATTAAATGTTAGACAAATATCACCGAAAGTATCTCTTGTATGGTTGCGATTTAACCGCGGCTGGATTCTGGTGAGCATCGCATTCCTTCTATTTCTAGTCACTGCGCTCCTCATTCCGAAGTTTGACTCCGCTCGTCCAGTGGCAAGAGCAGAGTCTTACCCTCAGCCAACTCCGGCGAAGGTGACCGCTGAGCCGCTAGTGGGGGTCCCGACAATTCAGTCCCCCGAAACCACCGGGTCTAGGATCAGGAGCGGACGCCTTGGCTCACCTCCTTCACGGCGTCCATTGACCGGGATACTGGCTTCCTCCGCACGGCTGGAGAAACCTAAACCAGTGGAAGAACCAGCGGACACCGCGCGTCTACCGCAATCAACGGTAGCGGCGCCCACGACAGTGGCTCCTTCGCCGTCATTCGCTTCGCCAGCCAGTCCAGTTGCCTCGAAGACAGCGCCAGAGACCTCCACCACCCTGGCCGGTAAATGGGTTTTCACGCCGGATCCAATGGATCTCCAGGACCCCAACAGCTTTCCGGCGGAATATGTCGAGCTCAGTATCCTGGTGTCGGATGGGCGGCTGCGCGGAAGCTACAGGTCGCGCTACAAATTGTCGAATCGCGCACTGAGCCCCTATGCGAATTTCACGTTCGATGGTCCAGCCAGCGGGACATCCTTCGTTTGGCGCGGCGATGCCGACGCCAACGGACAGATCACTCTCCAACTGCAGTCGCGCGACACCCTGCAGGTGAGCTGGTTCGCCACCAAGATGGGCTCGGAACTCTCGCTCGGGTCCGGCCGTGCGACGGTCTACAGGTTTCGATGAACAGGTTTGGATGAAAGTGTTATTTCGACTCCTGGCCGCGATGGGTCTATTCCTGGCATCAGCGCAGGCGCTCAGAATCGGGCTGGCTGACTATTTGTTCCGGCAGGATACTTTTGAATCCGTCCAGCATGCAGCGCGGATCTGGCCAGCGAACGCGGAGTTTTACGCGCGTTTAGCCGACCTCGATGCTGAGAACGCCATTGTGCACTTACGCCACGCAGTCGAACTTGATCCGAGACTCTCAAAAAGCTGGATCGCGCTGGGACTCCAATTCGAGCTCCAAGGCAATCCGGAAGAGGCAGAGCGCTGCTACCTGTCGGCGGCTCAGATGGATCGCCAGTTCTTGCCGGCTTGGACGCTCGCCGGTTTCTACTTCCGCCGCAGTGATGCTGTGCGATTCTGGCCATGGGCGCGGCAGGCCGCTCAGATGTCCTACGGCGACATGCGTCCCCTGTTGAGATTGGCTTTCGCGTTGACCAACAGCGGGGACATGGTTTTTGCGAAGGTGATTGTGCCGCGCCGCAAGGTGGAGTACGAGTTCCTCCAATATCTCCTCGATCAAAACATGGATGCCTCGGCGGTTGTCGATCGCATCTTGAACAGGGCCGGGGATGAAGACCTTGCACCTCTGATGTATTGGATGAACCGTCTCATCGAAACGGGGCGGATTCCGGAAGCGCGCCGCTTGTGGGACTCTCTCAGCGACAAACGGCTGATATCCTATCCGCGCTTGACGCATCTCACGAACGCGAACTTTTCTCACGTGCCCCTCCCGGTGGGTGGATTCGACTGGCGAATCACGCCTCCGCCTGGTGTGGACTTGGAACGCACTGCCGACGGACTCCGCGTCCAATTCTCCGGGCGCCAGCCGGAGTCCTTCCAGCTTCTTTCTCAATATCTGGACGTGACGGGAGGTCGTTATCGCTTGTCGTTTGAGTACCGCACTGTTGACATCCACGCCACCACAGATTTGCGCTGGCGCGTGGGTGAGACGTCATCCGCGCCACTCGCCGCCGCCGAGAACTGGACCCGCGCGTCCATGGTCTTTTATGCGAGCCCGGTGAATCAGCTCACCCTGTTGGAACAGCGGGACGCCGGTACCACCCGTCCCGAAGGAGTCATTTATTTGCGAGGCCTGGCTCTTACTCGTTATGACTGATATAAAACCAGAGCGGTCCTGTCCGAAATGTAATTCTCCACGTGTTCGCCGCTCGCGCTCGCGAAATCTCATTGAGAGGATCATTCGGATCGCCGGCGCTCACAAATTCCGCTGCCGCGAATGTGGATTGGGCTACTTCCGGCTTGGCGGCTCGGTGCTGATCATCAAGGATATTGAACGGCCCTTCCGTGTATTGTGCCGTTACCTGGCCGCATTAGCTGCGGTGGTTGTGTGCCTATATGTGATTCGGTGGATCGTACTGCGGTTAGCGGAACCGGGACCGTCCGGATGATGGAGCGAAGATGCGAGTGTTGCTAAAAATCAGAACCGCCCAGACCGAAATCCGGGTGGTCCAAATCCGCCAGGTACTATCCTGGGGCGTATTCTTCCTCTTCGGTGTCGCGCTCATGATGGCACTGGTCTTTCTAATCACTGGAGCCTTTCCACGCTAAATTCGTTGAGAAAAAATCGGTTGGCAGGCGAAAGCGCGTGCCCCACTCGGGCGGGGTTCTTCACAAATAGGTAACAAGTAAGTATGTAATCATGACCACATGATTACATCGGTGTTCACCAGAGGCGCGGGCGCAGTAAAGTTTCTGGGCTGAATTAGAAGCGCGTCTCTTTGGCGAAACATAGTACTGGACAATGTACCACTTCTGGTACATACTGGACTTGTGGGGCGAGATGAACAAAACGCGGAGATGCCGGTCCGGTTCTACCGCACGGAAGCGGGCGGGTCCCCGGTGCTCGATTGGCTGCGCGGTCTCGACAAGGACGACCGGCGCGCTATCGGGCTCGACCTCATGCGGGTGCAGTTCGGTTGGCCGATTGGGAGGCCATTGGTGGGGAAGCCTTAAAGATGGCCTTTGGGAAGTGCGCTCGTCGCTTCCGAGCCAACGGATAGCCCGGCTCATCCTGTGCTTTCACGATCAGATGCTCATCGTGCTGCACGGGTTTATTAAGAAAACGAAGAAAACTCCTGCGGATGACCTGGCCCTGGCGAAACGGAGAATGAAGGAGGTTACGAAATGAAAAAACGCAACAAGCATATTGGCTCGTCACTGGAGGACTTCCTGAAAGAGGAAGGCGTCCTCGAAGAGACCCGCGCGGTCGCGCTGAAAGAGACGCTGGCCTGGCAAGTTCAGCAAGCGATGGAGAAGGACAAAATCAGCAAGGTGGAGATGGCGCGGCGCATGAACACAAGCCGCGCGGCGCTGGATCGTCTCCTCGACCCTCGCAATGCCTCGGTGACGCTGCAAACCCTAACGCGCGCCGCACACGCTATCGGTCGTGATTTGCGCATCGAGCTGGTCTAGGAGCGGGGAAGCGGCACGCTGGCATGTAAGCGTGTAATCATCGCCAAAATGCTGTACACTTCACCCATGCAAGCGAAAGTGGCTCAGAACATCCCTAACGCAGCGAAGTGGATCGGCATTGGGTCAACTGCGATGATGTTGTTCGTAGCAGCGGGCAAACCCTCAGACACAGGGGGGCACGTCGAAGAAGACCGTTGAAAGCAAGTCACAAACGCCCGCCAAAGCAAACATCGGAGCATCTCCTGATGTCGTGCAAGGCAAACTGTTTCTTGCGACATTGTTCACTATCGGAGGTGGAGCGGACCGCCCTTACCTATGGATTAAATCTGATGGTGCCCAGTACGAGATCGTATTGACGGAGAAAACGTCGCTCCCCTCAGATTGGCGTCAAAAGAGGGACGGCGACGATACACAGTACCCGGTCACTTTAATCGGCGTTGGCGGAACCTTCTACACAGAACCGGACGGCGCGCCAGTGCAAAGGAGTTTCGCGGCAGGCACCGTTGGCATTAACGTCGGCATTGTTTGCGATCAGCAACTCCGTCAGCTCCCAGTGCCCCGCGCCCGCCGCCCAATGCAAAGCAGCCGGACTGAGTACGTAAACCCTTGCACGCCAATGTGGGGCAGGCGCTTTCGCCTGCCAACCGATTTTTTTCACAGCTTCTGAGCCTGAGCTGAGCAAGGGGACGAGCCGTCGATCTCACCATCGGAACCAGCGGCGCCGCGTGTCGTGACGTTGACCCGGCTCCAGCGCGTCCACATAAATCGGACCACCTTCCAAAACCTTTGCCGGATTCTCCACGAATAAGCGCCTGGCCAGTTCAGGATTGTAGTTTTCCGCGATGTACGCATACGCGAGGTCCAGGCGCGGCGGGCGATCCGTCGAATCGTGCGCGTCGCTCGCGATAACGTGCACCAGGTTTTTCTTCAGCAGCAGTTCGGCGAAACGCTGGCTCTTTGATCCGAAGCGGCCCAGTAAGGACTGCGCGGTCACTTGCACCAGGCACCCCCCCTTCACCCACCGGCTCAGGTCGTCCAACCGCTGCTGCAAAGCAAGGTTTCGCTCGGGATGAGTGATGATCGGAACAATACCCGCTGCCAGCATCTTGCTCACAACCGCATCAATCTGGCGGGCTACAAACATCTCAGAGAACTCCACCAGCAGATAGGATCGATGCGCGATCGTGTACTTCGCGGGGTTCGCCAGCGCATCTTGAATGTTGTCGTAGTGGAGATGAAAATCGCAGCCGGAGTGAATCCTGATCAACCCGGCTGTCGACTCCCGCAGCAGCGACAGCTTTTCTTCCACCGCCTCTGGCCGGAAGGCGAACTGGGAATTGGCGTGCGGGGTCGCGACGATGTCCGTAGTCCCTGTTTGAGCGGCCATCCGCAGCATCGCCATACTGTCGTCAAACGTGCGCGCCCCATCGTCCAGATCCCACAGAATATGGCTGTGAACGTCTATCACCTGTTATGGCCCGCTTCATTATCCCAATCCCCACGAGCAGAATCCAGGAGTCAGAATTCAGAAGTCAGAAGGAGGATTGCGCGCAGAGCGCGCCACCATCCTCTGGATACTGGCTCCTGAATTCTGAATTCTGTACCCTACACTTCCAGCGCCGTCGGCTCGTGGCAGATCGCCAGGATTTCCGCAGCCAACGCCAGCCATTCGTCCAGACCCATCGGCTTGGATCGGCACAATCGCGCGCCCAAGCGCAGCACTTCCGCCTCATCACTGGGGCTTGGTAGACTGCTGAGTGCAACCACGTGAACATGTGCCAGTGTCGGCTCTTGCCGGATAGCCTGCAACACTGCTTTTCCATCGTGCCGCGGCAAATGCAGGTCCAGGATGATGACGCAAGGTTCCGGCTCCGCTGGTGATGCTCGCTGATCGCGGACGAATCGGAGTGCCTCCTCGCCGTCACGAAGCAGGTCAAGTTTGTATTCTTCTCCTTGTTCGTCGAGAGCCATCCGAAGCAGGCGCACATCTGCTGGATTGTCTTCCATGACAATAAGTTGCGCGGGGCTTGTGTATCTGCTCACGTTGGTTGGACGTCCTCACGTTCGGATTGTTACTCCACGTGAGAAGCCATTTCGTTCTCAGCGGCCCTCAGCCCAAGCCATGCCGTCCGGCGAACCAGTTGAAATGTGGCCCGTAACTTCCAGTGTCTTGAGATTGAGTACAGCCACGTAGTTGTCGCCGTTCACGGCAACGAAGGCGCGCTCGCCATCGGGCGTAATCAGAATGCCCTCCGGGCTTCGACCTAGTTTCACTCGCCTGATCTCGCGCTTGATGGACGCGTCGAGCACAACCAACTCACCACCATCGAGGTCGGAAATCAGCACCAGCTTTCCGTCGGGAGTAAACTTCAGGCGATTCGACCGCTTAGTGCCAAGCTGGAGTGTCTGGATCACTTTCTTGCTGGCAATATCGATGATCGACACGCCTCCGTCGCGCGAGTGCGCCGTCCAGATCCGGGCGCCATCGGGAGAAACGTCGATGCCTTCCGGTCCATTGCCAACTGGAACCACGGTTTCATTCCACCCGCCGTTGCCCGTGCGTTCGATGATGCTGATGCTGTCGGAACCGATATTCGCCGTGAAGAGCTGGCTCCCATCCTTACTGACGATCACCATGTGCGTGGTGTTCTGGCCAGTGCCCAGCAGCCAGTCCACCTGGTTCGCCGCGGGATCGTAGCGCCCGATCAGCTTGTTGACTTCCGCGGTAAAGTACACTTTGCCGTCGGCGAAAAACATACCATGCGGCCGGCGCAGCGAACCCAGATCGACGCGCCGGATTTCCTTTTGGCCGATCAGATCAATTACCGAGATAGTGCTACCCGGATTCTGGCTGCCATAGTTGCCAACGAATGCCAACTTCCCATCAGCAGACGCAGCCACTTCATGCGGTCCTTCGCCGGTAGCTGCGTGGCCGACAACTTTCAATGTCGACGGATCCACTATCGATAGCCTGGCTTCTTCTTTGTTTAGGACCAGCAGCGCGGACGATGGTGTTTCTGCCGCGATCAGCGCCGCGGACGCCGCAATAAAAAGAACAAGCCTCATAGTCAATCAAGTATAGTAGCCCCGCACGTGAGTGAGGGGACATCTAGCGGCGCGAGTCAGACCAGGTCGGAATACTCGCGATAGTCGATCGGTACCTCGAGCAGAAACGGGATTCGCTTAGTCAACGCCGTCTCGACACACGCTCTGGCCGCTCGGACACTGGTGGCTCGCTGGCTCGCAATTCCGAACGCTTGCGCAATGCGAGCGAAATCGGGAGGGTTGAAATCAACGCCGTATGGTGGAAAGCCGCGGCGTTCAGCGCTGACTCGGATGAGGCTCAAGCTGCGATCGGACAGTACCACGATGATCACCGGCAGCGCGAGTTCACGAATCAGGGCCAGATCGTGAACCATCATGAGCATGCCTCCATCGCCCACCACCGCGAGCACGGGCTTTTCCGGCGCCACCAGTTGCGCGGCAATCGCGGCCGGAATTCCGAAGCCCATGCCGGACAGCCCATTGGACATCAAGAATGTTCCAGGCTCATAACAGCACCAGAATTGGCCCATCACCAGCTTGTGCGATCCAACGTCGCAGGTAACGATTCCGTCGCGTGGAAAGACGGACCGCAGCTCTTCGATCAATCGCAATGGCGAGAGCCCCATGGTGGATGCGAGCGGCGTCCGCTGGATCGCTGCGCGTCGACCCTCGATCAACTCCGGTGGCCACGGCCTCGGACTAGCAATTCGAGCCACTAACTCCACCAGCATAGAATCGAGATCGCCGATTGCTTCAAGTGGCCGATAATCTCCCTCGGCCATCGATGCCGTGTCGATAGCGACCACCTCCACATCCGCAAACCAGGTCTTATCGCACTCCACCGGATCGAAACCGACGCCGAGAATCAGATCCGCGCTTCGGATAGTCTCAACGATTTCCTTATCTATCGCCATTCCAGATGCCACGCCGGCAAACAAAGGATGGTCCTCGCTGGCCATGCCTTTAGCCTTCGGCGTAACCAGAAATGGCGACTGGAGTTTGTCGATCAACACTCGAACGGCGGGTTTTGCCGCAAGACCAATCAAGATTAGCGGACGCTCGGACGCGTTCAAGCGCGCTGCGATGTCGTCGACGGTGACGGCGCAATCCTGCTGCGCCATTGATGCGGGCCGCGGCTCCTGTCGCATGGCATATTCCTGCACGGCCAGATCGCTTGGCAAAGCAATGTGTACCGGCCCGGGTCGCGGCGCCGCCGCCAGATCCATGCCGCGTTCCACTATCTCCACAGCATCCTCTTCGCCTACGCTAAATGATCCTTTCGTAACAGCCGAAAATAATCTGTCGAGCGGCAAGCGCTGATGCGTCATGGTGTGAATGACGCCGCTCGGGATCTGCGCAGTAACGGCCAGCATCGGCGCACGATCGAGCAATGCGTTGGCCACGCCAGTTACTAAGTTGGTGGCGCCGGGACCCAGAGTGGCAACGCACAGGCCGGGAACACCGGTCATTTGTCCCACTACTTGCGCCATCCACGCCGCGCTCGATTCATGGCCGGTCAGCAGGAACTGCACGCCCGCTTGGCGGCAGGCGTCGATAAAGGCTACGATTTCGCCACCCGGCAGTCCGAACGCAAAGCGGACGCCGCGCTGAGCGAGCGTTTGTGCCATGGCTTCCGCGTTGGTAGGCATGCGTTCCTAACATCATAACGGAACGTCATAAATCATCCTTGCTTTGCCGGATTCAACGCCGCCGTCATGGCGCGTTGCTTGTTCTCAGACACCTTCCTTGGCACGAATCGTTTGGCTGATGCCGTATCCGTGCTGTGGTCCCCACTGCAACGTCTGGAGAACCAGCAGGTCGAGCGTCCCTTGAAGCAGCTCAATCCGATTCTGATAGCGATCCTTCTTAGGCATTGACATTCTACATGCATTGGGCGGGATTCGGGCAAGGACTCGCCGCGCCGTGCAGCTTTCGCGCGTGGGAGCGCAGAAAATCCAGGGGTCTGGCGGGCGTCGAATCTGGTCCCTTCTTTCAAAACATGCACTTACGTTCGGCAAGGCCCGTGCAAGGAAATACACGAGTTCAAGGAGCGAGTCAATGAAAGCAAACGTACTGAAAGATGCCGCAAAGACCGGCGAACGGGTAGTGGAACGATTCACCGCTTCCAAGGAGGCGGTCTCCGATGCGTGGGATGACACCAGGCACTTCGTACATCGCACGCGCCGTACCATCAGAGACTTGCTCGGCGAGGCCAAATATAATATCAAGCGTTTTCCAATCCGGTCTGTAGCGCTCGCATTTGGGGCTGGCGCTGTGATCGGGATCTTGATTTCGCGCAACCGAAAAAGCTGATTGCCGAGCTATTGGGTGAAAGCACCCACCCAATTAAGGATCGAAAGCCAAGGCGATGGCGCACATTCTTGTCTCCTAAGTGTTGGGAACAGTTGAGCATCCCGCTCAAGGCCCTCTCCCTATTCCCCTGGGCCTGAGATTGCAATAGGTTACGCGAGGGGAAGGAATATATGCGAAAAGCTTTCTCTGTTGCAGTGTTAGTAGCCCTGGCCTCGTCTTTTGCAATAGCTCAAGACAAGCGCCCTGCGCCGGCGCAAGCCCAAAGGGGGCGTGAACTCTTTGTGAAATCGCCCAAAGGGACCGCCTGCGCTACCTGTCATTTCCTGGACGGCGTCGGAACCGCAGTTGGACCGGATCTCTCGAAATTTGCTTCGGTAGCAACGCCGCACAGCTTAGTGGCGACCATCAAGATGACCATGACCAATGAGGTCCAGTTGGTCAAGACCGCTGATGGAAAATTCCCGGGAATTCTGAAGCAGAAGCAAGGCGACGACTTCGAGTTCTGGGACCTGAGCAAAATACCTCCGGTGCTTCAGAAACTGACTGCGAAACAGATCACCTCCATGGACCGGGATACGGTTTGGAAACACCCACCGGCCTTGGCTGACTATAACGCGCAAGAGTTGGCCGATATTATCGGATTCTTGCGATGGGCCTCCACCGGATCGCAGAAGGAGATCAAGGCCTCCGAAGTGGACGATTCGCAGTAAGTATCGCGCCTAAGAAAAGCAGGACGGCCTTTAATGACCGTCGTGATCCGAATCCGAAGCCTCTTTGGCTTCCTTGCTGAGGGTCACCGTGTCTTGAGGTTCTTGCGCTTTCTGTTTTGCCTCCTGCTGCTGAGCCTGATGTGCCTGCTGCCAATATGACTGACTCACCTGCGTACTGCTGCTGATGCTATTTGTCATTGAACCACTCCTTGTGAATGGTCTTATCGGATGCACCAAGAAAAGTATTAGCGAAACTTTTTGCTCTACGCCGGTCCCCTCGCTTACGCTCGGGGCTACCGAACAGTCGTAACCGACACCGAAGTGTAGCCCCGCGCGTCAGCAAGGGGACCTTCCGTTACAACGACCTCAGGAAATTAAGTATGTCCTGTTTCTGCGATTTGTCGAGGGATTGGAACATATCTACAACCCGCTCTGCCTCCGAATTCTGACTGCCATGCGCCAGGATAGCCTGCAGCAAGTCGCTGGTGCGTCCGTCATGCAGGAAAAAGATGCAAGCCCATAGGGATTTCCAGGAGGCGTGGTTAATGGTGGGGCGGACCCCCTGGTCCGCGCGGGTCCCCCTGGACCCGCTACCTCAAGCATTGACAAATACCAGCAGCAGGCTGACGTGGGCGTCGGCCGCGGACCAGGGGGTCCGCCCCACGAATGCGCTGCGCGAAATTTAGCGGTTCACCGCGATGCGGGTTCCGCCTTCCTCGCGAGCCCTTTTACCGCCAAGGCGCGATTCTGAAGCGCGTTGGCATAGTTCGGCTCCAGCCGGATGGCTTCATCGAAGTCAGCCAAAGCGTGTTGGAAGTCGCGTTTCAACAGATACACAAAACCGCGAGCGTTGTACGCTCGCGCGAAATCGGTCTGGATGCGAACTGCCTCAGTCAATTCCGCGATCGCTTCATCATAATGTCCGGACGCTGTGAGAGCACGTCCCCTCAGATCATGCTGAGCAGCCGCGCCCGTGGCTGGAGGCTTCGCTTGAGGTGCGGCCGGCTTGGGCGGTTGCGGCGCGATAGGTGCCTGCTCAGGTTCCACTGGCTTTGATGCCACAGGTTGCTCTTCGGGCTGCGGTGGCTTCGGCGCTTCTACCGGCTTCGCTTCGGCCTCCTTCGCCGGTTCCAGCTTCGCCTCCGCTAACTTCGCTTCGGCTTTCTTGAGGACATCCGATGCTTCGCTATAAGCCGGCCGCAGCCGAAGGGCCTGCGCGAGATCATCGTGCGCCTTGGCAAAATCGCCCAGCAAGTAGTACGCGCTGCCGCGCGCATACCATACCTCCGGAAGGTTGGGATTCAATTCAATAGCCTTGGTTCGATCCGCCAGCCCTTTCTCGTGCATCCCGAGCAGATGATACGACCCACCGCGCGCCAGGTACACTTCCGCCATATTCGGCGCAACCCGGACGGCTTCCTCCCGATCGTTAAGCGCTTCCGCCAGACGGTCTAACCTCACGAAAGCTGCCGCGCGAGCGAGATAGGCATACGGATCTTGAGGAGTGATCTTCACCGCCTCGGAAAAATCCGCGATGGCTTTTTCGTTTTCTCCAAGCCGCAGATGCGCGGCTCCTCGCATGGTGTAGGCCTTGCCATCCTGGGGGCGGATTTCAAGAACAGAATCGAAGTCCTTGATGGCTCGCGCAAATTCGCCAAGCTGCCCCCAGGCGAAGCCGCGGCTCGAGTAGGCGTCCGCATAGTCCGCTTTCAGGTTGATGCTCTGGTCGTAGTCCTCAATAGCGTCGCGATAACGCCCGGCACTGGCGTAGACATTGCCCCGCGCCTCAATAGGTACCGGATCGTCGAGTCGAAGCTTGATGCCCTGGGTGTAATCGGCAATAGCCTGCTCGGTTTCGCTCAGGCTCGCATGAGCGGCTGCCCGGCTGTTGTAAATGGCCGCGGTGTCGAGCTTCAGTCGAATAGCATGGTCGTAATCGGCGAGCGCCTTTCGTGGTTCGGTCAATGCTCTATAGACGTCGCCACGCACCTGGTAGCTCTGCGCGTCACCGGGCGACAAGCCAATCGCCTGCGTGCAGTCTTCGAGCGCGTGTTGCTGGTCACCCTCGAGCGAGCGTACTTTGGCGCGATGCTGGTAGAAAGACGCGTCGCCGGCGTCATTTTGGATGGCCTGCGTGTACGCCTTCTCAGCTTCTTTCCACTGGCCGGCGGCTTCATAACGAAGTCCTTCCCGGAACGCCTTCTGAGCCGTCGGATTGGAGGCAAGCGAAGACCCGGCCAACGCGAGCGAGAGCAGCAGAGAACTACAGCACCGCATCGAAAAGCTTTTGAAATTTCACGGTAGCACAGTGAGCGGTAGCGGGACGCTACGGCATCGCGATCGCGGCCGTCGGGAAAGCAATCAGCGAGAAGTGCGAGACGATCCGTCCCAGGAAACTATCGCGCTCCGATACGCTCACCCATTTCAGCAGTGCCGATTCGCCGTCCTCGGAGAAGAACCCCACGCCGCCGCGGCTGAGGCGATTGTCCATCCAGGAACTAACCAATTGGCCGTTCACCGACGTCAGGAACCGGCCGCCCCTCACGCTGACCCGAACTTGATAATCAACACCCCGTTCCAGCGTGAGGGGCAGAGGCAGTTCCACGCGCTCGCGCTCGCGGCCGTCCAGAACAATGAAGCGCACCAGGCCGGCATTGGGGAGAGGGCCGGGTTTGGTGATGATGAGCTTGGTGGCGTAATAGTTCCGAACATCGGAGGCGCGAAAAGCCCAGTCGATACTCTTGCGCTCGATCTGTCCCATGAATTCCATCTCGTAGTTGGAGAGCGAAGTGGACGGTTTCCACACCCGCAAAGATGTGGGATGCACCACGCCGCTTTCCATGGACCAGTCCGAGCCGACTGACTTGAAACCCTCCCAGTTCGCAACGCCAGAATGGAAATCCTCCCGCAAAGTTCCCGAACTCTTGCTCTGCAGCAGGTTGCCGATCATCTGTCCGAAGCTGCTTTTACTCTGGTGAGGATTGGTGTCCGGCAAAGGCGATATAGCCTTGGCGGCCGGGGCGCCCATCGGCAACTGCGACAACGCCAGCAACACGAACACCACCGCAAGCCCGGCGAAAACTGTTGTGGATAAACCTTTTTGTCCCGATTTCTCCTCCCGCTTAACCTGCGTGATAGCCCGCCAGGTGGGGAGTTGTTGACTGTCATCAAAGCCGTACAGATCCTCGGCCTCGCGTACCGCGCGCGCGGATTTCGAGGTAGCTTTCGTGCGATGATCGTCACAGCAGAAGTGCGGATCCTTCAGCTTGCGGACCGGACCGATCTTCTTGCGGCAATATCTACAAACCATGTTACGAGCCATTGGGCCTGTACCGGATTGGTCCTATACCAATCAGGCTGCCCCAGTTTAACAGGTGGGTTTCGACAAAGAAATGTACTAAGGGAAGAATATAATGATGGTGGGCGTTCGGGCTTGGTTCCACTAGGGCCAAGACCTTAGGCGCTACCGGGTACCCCCAAAATGGTGGAACAGGGGGCGTAGAACTTGTCGTATATCTTGCGAGGACGGGTCAAATGCTCTCAATCACGCGTGGAATTCTAGCCGCAGTTGCTGCTCTAAGCCTTGTGGGCTTAACAGGTTGTGTGGAGTGGGAGCCTGAGGGCCCGGCCCGCACGGAGACCCGCTCCATCGAACTGGACAAGTCCGAGCTGGTTCACGTCGAGTTGAAGATGGGCGCCGGTGAGCTCAACGTTCAAGGCGGTTCCGCGAAGCTGATGGAGACCGAGTTCCGCTATAACCGGCCTAGCCTGAAACCGGAGATTCGCTACGATTCCAGCGGCTTCCGCGGGCATCTGGTGGTGGAGGAGCCCCACGGCCCGCACGGAAACCACTCGGGTCATAATCGTTGGGACGTGCGCCTTAACGATGACAAACCGATGGATCTCCAGGTCGACTTCGGCGCGGGCGACGGCCGTTTGGATGTTGGCAGCCTTACGCTACGCAGCCTGGATGTGCACATGGGGGTTGGCCAACTGAGGATCGATCTGCGTGGTAAGCCCAAGAACGACTATAACGTGAGCGTCCACGGCGGCGTTGGCGAGGCAACCATTTATCTTCCCTCAGGCGTGGGCGTGATTGCGGACGCCAAGGGCGGCATCGGCGGGGTCAATGCCCGTGGCCTGGAGAAGCGCGACGACCGTTATGTGAACGAGGAATACGGGCATTCCAAGATCACTATCCGGCTGGATGTTCGCGGAGGCATCGGCGCCATCAACCTGATCGGCGGGTAGGACAAGCCTCCGGCTTGTCCCTTCGAACAAGTCAGACACTTGCCCTACAAGGTTCTACATCTAAAGGATTTATCGCACTATGCCGATCAAACCATGTCAGTGTCTATTCCTTTTTTTGCGTGGGGATATTGAGCGTGTCGGACGTATCACCATTGATCTGGCTGCTGTGCTTCGTCGTGCTAGCTCTTCTGACGAGCTACGTGCGGCGGAAACGCCGCTCGGACCAAGTCGAAACTGGAACACAGGAACGCGTGTGGGACGAGTCGGCCAACGACGACCTGTTCGAAACAGCGCCCATCGGATATCTCGAGATCGATCTCAAGGGAATCGTGCGGCGCGTCAATCGGCGGGAATGCGAACTGCGCAAACTGGCTCAGCGCGAAATGGTAGGAAAATACTGCTGGGATTTAATACCACCCTCCGAACGGCAGAGGTATCGCGATCAAATTGAGCGCAGACTCACGGGACAGACCGCGCTCCTACCGTATCAGCATCAATATCTGCGGCCGGACGGCGCTCAGGTCACTGTTGAAATCCATGAACACAAGCTTGAGAACCAATATCGCATCATCGTAGGTCTGCGCCTGGCCTCGGTGGACGTTACCGAACGCAAGAAGAGCGAAGACCAGGCCTACGAGACAGCTGCGGAACTGCGTGCGCTATTCCAGGCCTTCCCGGATTTGTTTCTCCGCTTGGACCGCGACGGAAACGTCCTGGATTGCAAAGGCGGCCAGAGTTCCGACCCTTTCCTGTCCGCGGAAAAGTTCGCGGATCGCAACTTGAAGGACATCCTGGCGCCTGCAGTGGTGGAACTGTTCGCTGAAGCTCAGGACAAAGTCAGGAAGACCGTCGCATTGGAGGTAATCGAGTTTAAGGCGGAAGGCCGGCAGGGCGAGCAGGTCTATGAAAGCCGCCTGTTGCCGCTGCGCTGGGATCACTGGATCGCCGTAGTTCGGAACATCACCGCGCGCAAGAGCGGCGAGTTGAAATTGACCGAATACGCCCAAGAGCTGGAGCGCAAGAACGAAGAGTTGGAGGCGGCGCTGGCTACGGCGCGGGAGGCAACGCAACTGAGGAGCCGCTTCCTGGCGAACATGAGCCACGAGATTCGCACTCCGATGAACGGCGTCCTGGGGATGACGGACTTCTTGCTTGCCACCAAGCTCACAGCCGAGCAACAGGAGTTCGCCGAATCCATCAAAGGTTCCGCGGATGCTCTGATGGCGCTGATCAACGACATCCTGGACCTTTCCAAAATCGAAGCCGGGAAAATGCGGCTCGACCGGGTTCCATTTCAACTCGGAGCCACTATTGCAGAGGTCGCTTCTATGTTCGCGCTGGAGGCTCGCCTGAAGGGCCTGGAGTTTGTCTCCAACATTCCTCCAGACCTGCCGCGCGTGGTGGGAGATCCGGGACGGCTCCGGCAAGTGTTGAGGAATCTTCTGGGCAATGCGCTCAAATTCACTGATCGCGGTGAAATCGGAGTCCGCGCTGAACTGTTGAACGAGGCCACCAACGTCGTTCAGATTCGATTTACAGTGCACGACACTGGAATCGGGATGCCCACGGATCAGCAGAGCCGGCTGTTTGAGAGTTTCACACAAGGAGACGGATCCAGCACGCGGCGGCATGGTGGAACGGGTGTGGGCCTTGCGATCTCAAAACAACTGGTGGAGTTGCTGGGCGGTGAAATCGGAGTGGCGAGCGAGCCTGGCCACGGAAGCCGGTTCTGGTTCACGGCCAGTTTCGGCAAGGCTTCGCCTGCGGAAACACCAGCGCCGAAACCTGTGGTGGTACAGGATCGCATCATCCGATCTACGCCGAGAATCCCGCTCGCGGCGCCGGCTGCGTGTCCGCAAAAGCCTGTTCCCATCGCGACTCATCTGCGTGTATTGCTGGCCGAGGACAACGAAATCAACCAGCGCATTACGCTACGGCTGCTCGAAAAACTCGGAGTGCCCGCCGATGCGGTAGTCAATGGACGTGAAGCCGTACAGGCCCTGGAGAAAAGGAAATACGATCTGGTATTGATGGACTGCCAGATGCCCGACATGGACGGATTCGAAGCCACGGCGATTGTTCGCAGCCGCGAAGTCGGTACGCACACGCCCATCTGCGCCCTCACCGCCAATGCAATGGAGGGCGACCGCGAGCGTTGTCTGGCCGCCGGTATGGACGACTACATCAGCAAGCCAGTGGGTCTGGAGAAACTGCAAAAGGCCGTGGACCGCTGGGTGCATCGCCCAGTAGCCTAGTGAGTGGGGCAGCGCCATGCGCTGCCTTTCAAAGAGATCTTCTATCTCCGCTTCCACTATTTAATGTGACCTTCTATACCCGGCGCCTCCCGCATTGGCAACCAGAGGATGTCGACTTCTTCGTCACCTGGCGCCTCTACGGTTCTCTGCCGAAGTCCCCCAAGCAAGTCAGCCCCTCCACGCCAACTGGTGCGGCGTTCGTCGCTTTAGATCAACAACTTGATCGCGCGGCCAACGCTCCTTTATGGTTGAAGAACGCACAAGTGGCTGAATGCGTCAGCCGAATCCTGGTTGCTGGCATGTCCCAATGGCGGTTCTATGAGCTCTTCGCGTGGGTCGTCATGGCCAACCACGTCCATGTCCTTTTGCGGCCCCTGATACCGCTGAGCAAAGCTCTGATGAACATTAAAAGTGGAAGCGCGCGTGCGGCGAATGCGGTCCTCGGGCGCACGGGAAAGCCATTCTGGCAGGACGAGTCCTACGACCATTTCGTACGGAACGATGAGGAGCGGAACTCAATCATCCGCTACATCCACTGCAATCCGGTCACGGCTGGGCTCGTGACCGAGCCCGAAGAGTGGCCCTGGTCGAGCGCGGGATGGCAGCGCATGGCGCTGCCCCACACGCTGCCCCACACGCTGCCCCACACGCTGCCCTACACCTCCAACCCTACCGAACGCATCAGATCCAGCGCATTGCTCCGCTCCACCACTCCCGGAGACAACCTGTAGTCAAAGTGCAGCCGCCCATCCTCAAACGTGTCAGCGAAATGAACGTTGGCGGCGCGGCCCGGAAGATCTTCGGCGATATGCGCCAGAGCCAGGTCATGCGTGGTGATCATGCCGATGGCGCCTCGATCGATCAACGTGCGCACAATGGCGCTGGCGCCGATCCGGCGGTCGTGTGAGTTGGTGCCGCTCAGCAGTTCGTCTATCAGGAACAGCACCGTGCGTGGCTGAGCCGCCAGGTTCACGATTTCGCGCAGCCGCGTGATCTCGGCATAGAAGCGCGACCGGCCGTCTTGCAACGAATCCTGCACGCGAATGGAAGCTCCCACTATTAGCGGCGAGATGGCCAGCCGCTTGGCGCAAACCGGTGCGCCTGCCCATGCCAGCGCCGTGTTCAAGCCCACTGATCTGAGCAGCGTGCTCTTGCCCGACATGTTCGATCCGCTCACGATCAGCAAGCGTAGCTCGCCGCCCAGACGTAGATCGTTCGGAACACATTGTGATTCCGGCATCAGCGGATGGCAGAGGCCGGCCGCATCGAACCAGCCTTCGTCTGATTCCTTCAGCTCTGGAAAAGTGTTGTGAGGATGCTCATAGCTGTATCCGGCCAGCGCGAACAACGCCTCGAACTCACCCACTCCGGCGATCCAGGCCCGAATGTGCGGCCCGGAGCGGAGACGCCAGCGCTCAATAGCCATGGCGACTTGCGCGCCCCACAAAATGGCCATGGCGATGGGAGTGAATAGAAGGTTGCGCTGCCAATCCAGCCGGGCAACCAAGCGGCGCAAGCGGCCAATCTCTTCCGATGCCACCAGGCCGCTAGCCTTGAGCTCCGCTTGCATGCGCAGCAGCAGAGGAGCCCGGAAAGGTTCGTTCTCAAGGCGCGCGAGCAACTTTCCGAGCAGAGCCAGATCGCGAGACGGCGAGCTCACCGAGGCCGAGACCCGCAGCGTTCGCCCACCCAGGAAGAACGCGTAGCCAAGTTCAACCAGCAGCACCACGAGAAAAGGAGTGCGCGTTGTTAGTTCCGCCATGTACAGGCCAAACGTAACCGCCACCGCAGCCCCTAGAACGAGCGCGATGAAGCGTGCTCCGTTCGGAAATCGCACTTCCGGCGCTTCCCCCCAGCGAGCCACGGCATCCGTATCCATGGTGGAGCGAACCGCTTCGCCGAGAACCGCCAATTCCTCGCGCAGATCGAGATACGCCTGAAGTTCGGAAACCGCTTCCTGCCGTGCCGCAGCTTCTTCCCGGGCGGCCGGCGTGAGCAACCAGTGAGCCAGCGCATCCTCGCCGGCGCGCGTTCGGGCCGTCGAGAGCAGCTCAAACAGCGACCCTTTTCCGAAGATGTCGAGATCCTCTTCGTAGAGGTGCGAGGGATTTCGAAATCGATCTCCGGTCTCGCCCTTCCCGCTCCAGCGATTTTCGAGACGCTCCAGGCCGCGCTCGTAAAACAGGACCGCGCGGTTGGCGCGCTCCAGGCTCTCCACCACTCGGGCATGAATCACCACCAGAATCAAAAACAAAGCCAGCGGGGCAACCAGCCACCAGACCGAGATCACCACCTCGCCAAAAACGAAGAAGGCCATGCCGACACCGGCGATGCCAGTGGCGAGGCGCGCGTTGCCGATCCAGCGAAACAGCTTCTGTTCGCGTACGGCTGCCGTGCGGCGCTCCGCCAGGCGCCTTTGGTATTCGGCGATTGGATTCACTGCGATTGGAATCACAATGTTAGGCTAACAGCAGTGGAGCATGGACGAGGACCCGGTCCGGATTCCCATCACCGATGTGTTCGACCTGCACAGTGTTCCGCCGCGCGATGTTAAGCCGATCGTTGAGGAATATCTTGAGGAAGCGCATCGCGCCGGTTTCAAAGCCCTGCGGATCGTGCATGGCCGGGGTATCGGCGTTCAACGCGAAATGGTCCGCTCCATCCTGGCCAAAACCCCATTTGTGGAGAGCTTTGGCGATGCGCCGCTCGAAGCGGGCGGATGGGGAGCCACCATTGTCACTCTGCGCTGAAAAATTGGAACTTTTTCTCCGCCAACGGTGAATACCTAACATCGACCCCATGTCGAACGGTCTGACAAACGGCGACGGCGACCTTCTGCGATTGATCTCACGTGGCGACGAAGCCGCGTTCCTGGCGTTCTATCGGCGCTATCAGGGACCGGTCTATCGCTTCGCGCTCCAAATGAGCGGCCAGGCGGAAATCGCCGAAGATGTGACGCAAGACGTCTTCATGGTTGTGATGGGATCCGCAAGAAAATATGATCCGGCACGAGGTTCTATAGCCGCGTACCTTTATGGCGTAGCGCGCAACTTCGTGCTGAGGCGTCTGGAACAGGAGCGGCCTTATCTCACTGTACTGGATGATCCGGACAGCGAATATGCCGATATTGCCGCGGACAATCCGGACGCCCTCGCCAGCCTGGCTCGCAATGAGAGGATCGAGTCTCTTCGGCGCGCCGTGCTCGCGCTGCCGCCGGCTTATCGCGAAGTGGTGGTGTTGTGCGATCTGCACGAATTGGACTATACGGAAGCGGCTACGGCGCTTGATTGCGCCGTTGGAACCATACGGTCGCGCCTGCACCGGGCGCGCGCGTTATTGGCCGAGAAGATGCGGGCTGAAGAGAGGTGTGCGGTATGAACGATAACGATTCGAAACTTCTGGAAGCGTTACGGGGACTGGCTGCCGATGGGCCGCGCGAAGCGCCTGTGTGCGTGGAATATCGGTTATTGAGTGAGTTGCGCAGGCGATCGCACGCGCGGCGGCGAAATCGCTGGTTGGGCGTAGCAACTGCAGCCATTGCGGCAGGTCTCTTGATGATGTTGTGGGTTCGCACGGGGCCGGCCGTTCCCGCGCCAAGGATGGCGCCGATTGCGGTGAACATTGTCCAACCGCCGCAGACCCCGCCCAAAGCAGCCATCCAGCCCGCAGCGTATGAGCGAGGCGCCGAGGTTGCCATCAATTTCTATCCGCTGCCGGATGCCGATGAATTGCCTCCGATAGAGAGCGCGACCATTGTTCGCGTTCAGTTGCCCATGTCCTCGCTGCGGTTGATGGGTCTGCCCGTGAGCGAAGATCGAGCCGCTGAGTTCATCCAGGCGGACATGTTGCTGGGCCAGGACGGCCTGGCGCGCGGAGTTCGTTTTGTACAGTAATTAAGTTTTGACCAAGGAGATCAGACATGATTCAGCTTCGTTTCACTCTTGCGTTGGGCGTGCTCGTGGGCACTGCGGCAATCGCCCAGGAGCCCGCCCCCCCTCCCCCTCACGGTGGCGGCGATTTCCTCTACATGCATGCCCGGATGGGCGCGCAGAAGCTGGTGAAGGGCGCGCCGTATTCGGCCCAGGCCGTTTCGCAATTCACGCAGACGCTGGCTGATGGCAGTCATATTCAGCGTTCCACCACGTCCTCGGTCGCACGCGATAGCGAGGGCCGTTCGCGCCGCGAGGAATCCATCGGCGCCATCGGGGCATTGGCTGGTTCCACTGCATCGCCCAAGGCCGTTTTCATTCACGATCCAGTGGCGGGCTCGAGCTACATGCTCGACCCGGCTAGCAAAACCGCCCACGTGTCCCAACCGAGGAACTACACCCTAGATTCGGCGACGCCTGGCGCAAGCGAGCGGCAGCCCAGAACGGCGCATGCCAGATCAGAGGCCAATCTAAAGACCGAAGAGTTGGGCAC
Source organism: Bryobacterales bacterium (assembly GCA_003162425.1). Taxonomy (GTDB): domain Bacteria; phylum Acidobacteriota; class Terriglobia; order Bryobacterales; family Bryobacteraceae; genus Palsa-89. Next base: position 35,302 of record PMOK01000066.1, read on the forward strand.
TGAGACCATGGACGGTTTGACGGTTCAAGGGACGCGGATTACGAAAACGATTGCCGCAGGCCAGATCGGCAACGAGCACGCGCTCCAGGTTGTGACGGAACGCTGGTATTCGCCGGACCTGCAAACCACGGTGATGAGCACGACTACTGATCCTCGAACCGGAGTGTCCGCCTACAAGCTGACGAGTATTAGCCGCGCTGAGCCGGACGCTTCATTGTTTCAAGTCCCCGCCGATTATAAAGTGACACAAGGCGGCGGACACTCCCGCGCAAGACAGTAGTATGTAGGGCAAGCCTCTGGCTTGCCCCACGGGTTATCCTGAAGCTTCGCCGATGACCCGCCGCCAAGCCCTGTCGCTTCCTCTATTGACACTCCGTGGGCTTGCGCAGGAAACCCGTGGCATGGCATCGCGCGGCGTCAAGCCGCAGCCGCGCGGTAAGCCATCCGGTCTTCCATTTCACGCACATTTCGTCAACGTCGCCGAAGCCGCCGGCTTGCATGCGCCCGTGATTTACGGCGGCGTGGGCCACGCCGAGTACATCATCGAAACCATGGGCTGCGGCGCCGCCTTCATCGATTACGACAATGACGGTTGGATGGACCTGGTAGTTCTAACCGGCCGCCGCGTCGATTCCACACCCACCCAGGCAACCCTCCGTCTCTACAAAAACAATCGCGACGGAACCTTTGCCGACGTTACTGAAAAATCCGGGTTGAGCCGTAGCGTGTGGGCCTGCGGCATTACCGTTGGCGATTACGATAACGACGGCTTCGACGACATATTCATCACTTGTTGGGGCCAGAATATTCTCTTTCACAATAACGGCGACGGAACCTTCGCCGACGTCACCGAAAAGGCGGGCCTGCTTCGTCCCGGCACCCATTTTGGAACCGGCTGCACCTGGATCGATTACGACCGCGACGGCCACCTCGACCTCTTCGTCGCGCACTACTTGGTCTTCGATCTCGACAAGGCCGTGAAGGCCGGCAAAGATCCGGCCTGCAATTGGAAGGGCATTCAGGTCAACTGCGGTCCCATGGGCCTTCCGCAAGAGAATTGCCGTCTCTATCACAACAATGGCGACGGTACGTTCACCGACGTCAGCGCAAAATCCGGAATCTCAGCCGTTCCCCGGCCGGGCTACGCGCTAACGGCGGTGGCCGCCGATTTCGATGGAGACGGCTGGCAGGATATTTATGTCGCCTGCGACACATCACCCAGCCTTCTGTTCCGCAACAATCACGACGGCACGTTCACCGAAGAGGGCTTGGAAAGAGGCGTGGCCTTGAACGACGACGGCCAGGAGCAGGCCGGCATGGGCCTCGGCATCGGCGATTTCAATACCGATGGATTTCTGGATGTATTCAAGACGCACTTCTCAGAAGACACGCCCGCTCTCTATCAAAACGACGGAAAAGGATTTTTCAGCGACGTGACCATCCGTGCGGGACTGGGCGTGGAAACCAGGTTCGTGAGCTGGGGCGCGGCCATTCAGGATTTCGACAATGACGGATGGCCCGATCTTTTTTTTGCCACCGGCATGGTCTATCCTGAAATCGAGCGTAAGTTTGCGGAGTACCCTTACAAAACGCCCAGCGTGTTTTTCCGGAATCTGGGGAATGGCAAGTTTGAGGAGCTGCTGGAGCAAGCGGGTCCGGGAATCGCGGAAGCGCATTCCAGCCGCGGCGTGGCATTTGGGGATTTCGACAACGACGGCGATGTGGACATTCTGATCATTAACCTGAACGAACCGCCGTCGCTGTTGCGCAACGATGTTACGGGGAACAATCACTGGCTTAAGGTGCAGCTTATTGGTACAGCCTCAAATCGGAGCGCGATCGGCGCGACGGTGATCGCCAGCTATGGCGCGAGAAAACAGGCGCAGGCGGTGTTGGCGCAATCGTCGTATCTTTCCGTGAACGATCGCCGGTTGCATTACGGGTTAGGCGCTGCAACCACGGCCGACCTGGATATCCGTTGGCCCAGCGGGCATCAGGAGAAGATTGCAAAAGTGGCAGCCAATCAGTTGGTAGTGGTTAAGGAAGGCTCAGGCGTAATTCGGCACGTAGGACAAGCCTCCGGCTTGTCCAATGGGCAAGCCGGAGGCTTGCCCCACCGACTGTAGAAGGAGATTTGCTGATGGACACCTCCCGGCGTCAATTTCTGTTGAGTTCCCTGGGTGCTGCGGCTGCGTTGAGCGTGGCTCGCGCGGCCGATGACCAGCGCCGCTTTACCCAATTCGATCCCCACGCCCGTCACCGCGTCTCGGAGATGAGCGTGGACGAGAAGATCGGGCAGATGACGCAACCCGATCAGATGTCTTTGGCGAGTCTGGACGACATCGATAAATACCACCTCGGCTCTCTACTAAGCGGCGGAGATTCCGACCCCAAATCCGGAAACGATTTGCTGTCCTGGACAGATCTCTACGATCACTACCAATCGCGCGCCTTGGCCACCAAGCAGCGCATTCCGCTGCTGTATGGCATTGACGCCCTGCACGGCCACAACAATGTGATCGGCGCCGTCATTTTTCCGCACAACATCGGTCTAGGATGCTCGCGCAACGCCGCGCTGGTGGAACAAGCTGCCCGCATCACCGCCATAGAAGTGCGCGCCACGGGGATCAATTGGGCCTTTGCACCGTGCGTCACCGTTCCTCAAGATATTCGCTGGGGCCGCACGTATGAGGGCTTCAGCGAGTCTCCAGATCTAGTCAAAGTGCTCGGCGCGGCTGCCACGCGGGGCTTGCAGGGCAAGGCTTTGGATGATCCGCTGTCCGTGTTGGCTTGCGCCAAACACTATGTAGGCGACGGCGGAACTTCTTTCGGAACGGGTTTGCCCCGCGGCGGGAAACAGCGCTTTGGGCTGGACCAGGGCGATACGCGCATGGATGAGGCCACGCTGCGCAAAATTCATTTGCCGGGCTACATCACGGCGATCGCCATGGGCGTTGGAACCATCATGCCGTCCTATAACAGTTGGAATGGAGTGAAATGCTCCGCGAGTTCGCGGCTCCTGACCGGCCTCCTCAAGCAAGAACTCGGCTTCGAAGGTTTCCTGATCTCCGACTACAACGCGCTGGACGAACTTCCAGGTACCCGCAAGCAGCAGATCGCGCAATCCATCAATGCCGGGATGGATATGGTCATGATTACTGACAGATACCGCGAATACTACAACACGTTGAAGGAGCTAGTGCAGGAAGGCACGGTTCCCATGTCCAGGATCGATGATGCGGCGGTGCGGATATTGCGCGTGAAGTTCTCGATGGGCCTGATGAATCCCGAGGGCAAGTTCCTGGCTGATCGAAGCCTGCACAAGAGCTTCGGTTCCCCCGAGCATCGCCAAGTGGCGCGCCAATGCGTACGGGAATCGTTGGTGCTGCTGAAAAACGAAAAGCAAGCTTTCCCTGTGAAGAAAACCGGCCGTATCCATGTAGCGGGAAAGTGCGCCGACGATATCGGAAATCAGTGCGGTGGCTGGACCATTACGTGGCAGGGTCAGAGCGGAGAACCTACCAAGGGAACTACGATTCTTGCCGGCATCCGCGCCGCGGCCCGTGGAGCCCAGGTTAGTTTTTCGCGCGACGGAAGCAGCGCGGAGGGCGCCAGCATTGGAATCGCAGTGATCGGCGAAAAGCCGTACGCGGAAATGCAAGGCGACCGGACCGATCTCCATCTCGACGCCGAAGATGTGGCTGTGGTAAATCGCATGAAAAGCGCTGGCGTCCCGGTGATCGCCGTCATCGTGTCGGGAAGGCCGATGCTGATCGACAGCATCCTCGAAAAGGCCGACGTGATCGTAGCCGCCTGGTTACCTGGATCGGAAGGCGACGGTGTTGCGGACGTGCTCTTCGGCGATTACAAGCCCACCGGCAAGCTCTCTTTCACCTGGCCGCGCGGAGATTCAACTAGCTTGGAGCGCAGCGATCCCGGATACAAAACGCTGTTCCCATTCGGCCACGGATTGTAGCGCACGCACTCGTGCGTGCCGTGTTCGCACTCTTGCGAACACAAGTGTGTTGAAAAATCCAGGCGTTCACACGAGTGTGAACGCGGCACGCAGGATTGCGTGCGCTACTTCAGCTTAGTAGTGACCCAGGTCATTTGTATTCCCTCGGGGAGATGAAAGGCCGTTCCTTCCGTGAAGAAAGTGCTGACGCCTGGGACCTTGAAGGCAATCTCGGTTTCGGAGTGTGTGGTGATGAGATTGCCAGCCACGCCAGCGGTGTTCCGGTCCATGTTGTAGGTGCCGACACCGAGAGCGAGGCCTGCGAGCGGCACCGTCCCGAGCATCTGTCCAATGAACCTCGCGTGATGCCCCAGGAACTCGATGTCGGTGAATTCGAGACCGACCAGATAGTACGGGCGCGGGGCCAATTGTCGCTCCAGCCTTCGGATTCGGCCCAGCAGCAACGCGCCTTTAGGAATGAGATCAGCGCCGTGAGAACGGACCGGTGCCTCGATAATCGCCCGGATACTGTCGCCCACGGCCGCCGTTTTCGAATCAATCGCCTGAGCCATGCGGACGGAGATTTCCAAACCGGCGGGGATTTGGAGCTCCGTCACAGGTGGCGCTGGCCTCTCGATCGATGCGGGCTTGTTGAACGACAGCTCGGCCGCCCCGCTGAATTCGCGGCAGTGGCTGAACTCGATTCGGTTGCGGCTCTCCACGCCGTTCTGCTTCGTGACCGATGTCTCGATACTCTGCGGAAGCAGCAAATCTTGAGATCGCCCGCGCATGCGGGCGTAGTCGAGCGACTCTCGGATATTGGTGACACGAAGATCCGGTGGAATATCATGGGCGACGGTTTCCAGGCGCAGCAGCTCCAAAGTTTCGGCATCGGCCCAGAAGGATCCGGTCTCGGACACGCGCCCGCCACGCCCTTCAATTTGCACATCCCAACCGCTCAGGTTCAACGGAATTGTATAATCCCACCGGATTGCGCGGTGTCCCAAAATCTCTTCGTTGCCACGAAACTTAATGGTGCTGTTGTTGTCGATTAACACGCTTTTGATGGCCGATCGAAAGCCGCCGGTCGAAATCAAGCCGGCTCCCACCATATCCGCAACGTCCCGGTCTTCGAATTCCTTGGCGCCGGGCCAGGAATAGAGCTCGCTATCCTTGACCACGGCGACTTCCACGTTCACAGTGTCGACGTGCTGGAAGCGTTGGCGCCCGTTTTTGCGCTCCTCCCGCTCGACGGTTTCCACGCAGGTGTAGTTGTCCAGCGCCTCGAGAGATTTCCCGATTTCGCGTCTGATCTGGGAGAGCTGAATCACGTCTTTCGGCAGCTCAGACTGCGCACTCAAGGCGGTTACGAAGATTAGACTGCCCAGAGCCTTCACACCAAAAGTTTACTCCTGGCGCAGCGCACTCACCGGATTGATCCGGATGGCACGCATCGCGGGAATACAACACGCCACTGCGGCAATGGCCAGGATCATCAGGAATACAGCCGCGTAGGTGACGGGATCAGTCGGCTCAACGCCGTATAGAATTTGCCCCAGCAGCCGCGCGACAATCAGCGCCAGGCCCAATCCAATAGCCGTGCCTGTGCCAATCAGCATCAGCGCGCGCCGTCCGATCAGCCCCAGCACTTGCGCCTGGCTAGCGCCAATGGCCATCCGAATCCCGATCTCGCGCGTCCGCCGCGAGACCGCGTAAGCCATCACTCCGTAAATTCCGGTTGCCGCCAAAATCAGCGCCAGAAGGCCGAATGCACCCAGAGCCGATGCGGCTACGCGGGCAGGGAAGAGCGGCAGGTCAAGCTGTTGCATCATGGTTCCTGTGGAATAAAGCGCGACGGTCGGGTCCAGATCGCGCACTGCATTGCGCAACAGTTGGACCGCTTGCGCGCCGTTCAACTGCGTGCGTGCCACCACCGACGCGTTGGCGCTGTACCAGATTTCGAGCGGTCTCCAAAAAGCAGGACTCCGATTTTCCGTCAGCGAGATATACTTACCGTCCTCCGCCACGCCGACAATCTCGATGGGCTTGCCGCCCGGCGATAACATGAATCGACTTCCGATCGGCTCGCCCCCATGCAGCAATTTTTCGACAAATGCCTGGTTCACCACAGCCACGCGATTGCCGCCTTGCTTGTCCCGGTCGTCGAACTCGCGTCCTTTTAGGAGCTTGGTTTCGAGAGTGCGGAAATAGTCGGGCGAGACTGAATAGTAATAGGCAAGTGGCGCCTCCGTGGCCTTAGGCTGGGGCTGGCCTTCAATGAAGATGCTGTCCGACGAACTGCTGAGCGAGAGCGGTAACGCATCCACCAGCCCAGCCGATTGGATGCCCGGAATGGCCCGCACTTTTTCCAGTAACTGCCGCTCGAACTGCCGTCCACGAGCCTCACTGTATCCCTGGATGTTGAGATCGAACGAGACCGTCACCGCGCCTTCCGGATTGTAGCCGATGGGTGCATGCAGCGCACGCTGCAGGCTGCGCACCACCAGCACCGAGCAGACCAACAACAGCACCGACAATCCCACCTGGCTGGCCACTACATAATCGCGCACATGCCAGCGGCGCGATCGTTCAGCCGCCACTTCGTTCTTCAAAGCGGAAACCAGGTCAGTCCTGGTGGATTGCATTGCCGGAAGCAAGCCAAACAATAATGTTGTCGCCACCGACATCAGCAGGGCGAACAGAAATACGCGCCAGTCCGTCGTGAAATTTGCAAATAGCGGAACGTCCATGGCCGGCCGCCAGGAGGATAGTGCATCCGTAATCCAAAGCACCAGCAGCGCGCCCCCTGCGCCGCCGGCGAGTGCGGCCACTAGATTTTCCGTGAGCAACTGGCGGATTAGCCGGCCACGTTCCGCGCCGATAGCCAAACGGATCGCCGTCTCCTTGCGCCGGTCCGATGCCCGCGCCAACAACATGCTGGCCAGGTTGGTGCAGGCCACCAACAGAACCAGGCAAGAGACGCCGAATAGTGCGGCTGCGAATCCCACCACCGCGCCGCGCAGGTAGTTGCCGGCCAGGCCCGGCGGCGTCAGCATGATCTTCATGCCGGCATCTTCCTTCGGATATTCTTCGGCCAGCTTGCGCGCGACGCTGTTCAAACCTGCTTGGCCCTGCGGCAACGTCACCCCAGACTTCAGACGGCCCACGATAAAGGTGTTCGAGACATCCCGCCGGTCCAGGTAACCACTCCCGCCCTCGAGTTCTTTCTGCATCATCAGCGGGAAGAAAACCTCGGGCGTGTAAAAAAGCTCGGTGCCGAAGAAGCCTTGCGGCGCGACACCCAGCACCGTGAAATCCATGCTGTTGAATTTCACTTGGCGCCCCACCACTGATGGATCGCCGCCGAACCGCTTCTGCCAGCAGCCATAGCTGATCACAGCCACAGGATGCCCGCCCGGAACCCGATCGTCCTCAGGAAGCAGCAACCGCCCTCGCACCGGCTTCACGCCGAGCATGTTGAAATAATTGCCGGTCACCAGATAACCCCACAGCCGCTGGCTCGCGCCCGGCAGACCAAGACTCGCCGGGAGAATCCGATAGGCAGCTAATCCAGCGAGCACGGTGTTTCGATCGCGCATGTCCCGGTAGTTGGGAACGCTGAGCGTTGGATAAGTATTGCCGGCCATCGTCTCGTTGATTGCAACCAGTTCCGAAGAGCGCTCCACCGGCAGCGGCCGCAGCAAAACGGCGTTGATGACGCTGAAAATCGCAGTGTTGGCGCCGATCCCAAGAGCCAGCGTCAGTATCGCGACGATGGAGAAGCCAGGATTCTGGCGAAGGCGGCGCAAGGCCAGGCGGAGGTCAAGCAGTAGACGATCCATGGATAGCAAACGTAGCACGAGGTCAATTAGTTCGGACAAAATTGTAACTCGGCTATCGGCTGCGTCGGTGTATACTTGCGGGAAACAGGATGACTCCCCAAGGTGTCGGACTTCTCTTACTTTTGAACACGGTTCTGCTCGCCCAAGACCGCAACCCTTTCGCCAACGATCCCAATGCCGCCAAAGCCGGCGAATTCCAATTCCGCATCAACTGCTCGTTCTGTCACGGCCTGGGCGCGCGCGGCGGCGGGCGCGGGCCCGATCTCACGCTGGCCCGCAAGCGCCACGGAGCCTCGGATGCCGAAATGTTCCAAAACATCAAAAACGGAATTCCGGGGACAGCCATGCCGGCCGCGATCGGGAGCATCGGTGTCGGCATGACGGATGAGGAAGTCTGGCAAGTGGTCGCGTATATACGTAGCGTGCAAATGAAAACGCCGGCGCATCCACCCGGCAACGCGGCCAATGGCAAGGATGCGTTTTTCGGCTCCGCCAAATGCTTCGCCTGTCACATGGTGCAGGGCAAAGGCGGACGGCTGGGGCCGGATTTGACGGGCACCGGGAGCTCTCGCTCCATCGAGTCCATTGTCGAATCCATTCGCGAGCCAAGCCGTAGGCTGGCGGCCGGACTTACCGAAGCCACCAAAGCATTTCCGCAGGAATACGAAACCGTGACCGTGGTCACTGCGGAGGGCAAGACCATCACGGGCGTCACTCTCAACGAAGACAGCTTCAGCGTCCAGATAATGGATCCCGCGGAGAAAATCTATCTGTTTGAAAAAGACAAATTGCGTTCCTTCAAAAAGACTCGTGTGTCCCTGATGCCTGCCTATGATACAGCGCAGCTCAGCGACAAAGATTTGGGCGACATTGTTGCCTATCTGCTCAGTGTGGAGGATAAATGAGGCTCTACTCTGTCGTCCTATTATTGTCGTTAGCTTCTGCACTGACAGCGCAGGTTACATACGATCGCATTTTGAACTCTTCCAAGGAGCCCCAGAACTGGCTCACGTATTCTGGCGATTACTCCGGACACCGCTTCAGCACGCTGGATCAAATCAATGTGGACAACGTGAAGTCGCTGGTGGCCAAGTGGGTATATCAAACGGGCGCAACCGGAAAGTTTGAGACTACGCCGCTGGTGGTGGACGGCATTCTCTATGGAACTGCTCCCGATAATCGCGCTTTCGCGCTGGATGCGCGCACCGGCCGTCCCATCTGGCTTTATCAGCGCCAATTGCCTGCGGATATCCGGCCTTGCTGCGGCCGCGTGAATCGCGGCGTGGCTATACTTGGCGACAAAGTTTTTATGGGCACCCTCGACGCTCATATGATGGCGCTCGACGCCAAAACCGGGAACGTCGTCTGGGATGTTTCGGCCGTTGACTACGCTGGAGGCTACACCTTCACGCCCGCTCCGCTCGTGGTGAAGAACCTGGTGGTGATGGGCGTCGCCGGCGGCGAGTATGGCATCCGCGGCTTCATCGACGCCTACGATGCCGCCACTGGTCAACGAAAATGGCGCTTCTACACCGTTCCCGGACGCGGTGAGCCCGGCCAGGAAACGTGGGAAGGCGAATCCTACAAAACGGGCGGCGCTGCGGCCTGGATCACCGGCGTTTACGATCCCGCCACCAACTTGATCTTTTGGCCAACCGGCAACCCCTCGCCCTCCAATCGTGGCGAAGGTCGCGCGGGCGACAATCTGTACAGCAATACGCTGCTCGCGCTCGATGCCGATACGGGAAAACTCAAGTGGCATTTTCAATTCACCCATCACGACGAGCACGACTGGGATTCCACCGAAGTTCCGGTCATCATCGACCAGGGCGACAAACACCTGATCGTGCAAGCGAATCGGAACGGCTACTTCTACGTGTTGGATCGCACCAACGGAAAGCTGCTCTCGGCCACTCCGTTCGGTAAAGTGACATGGAGTGATCACAAGGATTCCGAAGGCCGTCCAGTGGCCACCAAGGAAAGTTCGCCCACGCTGGAAGGCCGCTTCGTCTGTCCCGGCGCCTCAGGCGTCACCAA
>PMOK01000019.1 GCA_003162425.1 Bryobacterales bacterium
TTCCCAAGCTGGACGTCGCGGGTTCGAGTCCCGTCTCCCGCTCCATCTTTTTAAGGGCTTAGCGGATTCCACCTTCAAGCACTTTACCTTGTTTACCTCGAAAACCCGGATCTATAGTTTCTCTTGCAACGCTTCTTCGAGCGTCGTGACCGCTTGCCGCCGGCTCTCTAAGTCGGTCATCGTGTACGTGTCAATCGCAACGCCGATGCCGTGTCCCCGCTGGTCTGCTGCCACCTTTGGATCGACGCCCTCTTTGTGGCCGAGACTGGCCTGGGTTCTCCGTAACACATGGAAGTTTACCCACCCCAGCCCAACCTTCTCCAGTTTGCCGTGAATGTTCCGCCGCAAAAAATTGTCGCGAGACATGAAGGTCCCACGCTCCGACGGAAATACCAAAGACTCGGGACTGCGGTCGATGGCAACATCACGCCACTGCTCAATATCATTTGCCAAATCAGGAGGAACCGCTGCGAACCGCTTCCCTCGCTCTGACTTAGGATGGCTCGGCAGCCTGCGGTATACCCTTTCCATGATATTGATCACGTCCGGCCCAACTCGCCCCCATCGGAGAGCAAAGATCTCACCAGGGCGCATTCCCACTAGTGCGGCGAATAAGAACACTATCCGCTCCCTGAGATCCAATACTGACAGCGCCAAATGGATCTCCTCCTTAGTCATGCTGCGCTTCTCGAAGGTCTTCGCCTCTTTCGGTGTCACCAGCGAGCCTGCCGGATTACCTTGAATGAGACCATCGTTAGCGGCCATTTTAAAAACCGCACTCAGATCCCACCGCAGATGGCTTACAACGCTCTTCGAAAGACCATCCTTGGTCTTGCTGTCGAGGAACCGCTGTAGCCCGTCTCGTGTCAGATCTCGCAATTGACGGCCTTCGAAGGCCGGAAGCAAATGCGCTTGGAAACGTTCCGTTGTAGTTTTGTCTGTCGAGTCCTTCCACTTCTTGCGGCGCTGTGGCAAGAACACGTTTGTGATGTATTCTTTGAAATCGGTCGGCAACGTCTGCCGGAATCCGGCAGTTTCGTTGATCGGGTTCAGGAACTCCTGCAGCTTGGCCCGCGCAGCCCCTTCCGTCATCTGCGCGCAATGTCCAAGGACTCTTGATCGCCCCCTTCCATCCTCGTAATATTTTCCAATCCATACCCATAAGCGGCCATGTTTGGTCTTCCGCACACAACCGCGTTGAAAACGCTTTCGACGCATGTTTGTCCTTTCCGGCGTCTCCGGCGCTATTTTCTGGTCTGACTCGGATGTTATCACTCCGTGGGCTCGTAGAGGCAGATCAGCCGGCGCGTCTGGCTGGCGCAGCCTCGATCTGCTGAAGCCACAGTTCGAGAGATTCCTGGCGGAACAGGACTCTGCGCCCAATGCGGACTGAAGGAAGGTGCGGAACATCCCGTACCTTACCGTTGATAATATTCGAGAGATGCGAGCGAGAACATCGGACAAATCTTGCGGCTTCGGCGAAATTGAGCACTCTGGAAGTTGATGTCGGAGTCATGGATTCACTAGCTAACGCTGAGTTTCGCTTGAAGTGCCTGATCGACCAACGCTCCGCTGTTACGAGCTTGGTTCTCGGCAGGATTTGATTTCAACATTGTCTTCGTCTCCTTTGTCAAACTAGGTTTCTGCCGGTAGGATCGCCATTGCCGTGGATGGTCCGGATATCAAAAGTCTTTTCAAGTGCCCGTCGCGCCTGGGCGAAGGGATCTCGTATAGGCTGGTCGGCCGCGCGTGGCGGTTCTGGCGATGCTTCGTGCACTGGTCCCGGCATTTGTGACGGGCCGCCAATTTGTCGCACAAAAGCTTCTAGCGCCTGTGCCTTACGATTAGCCTCTTCTCTACGGCGGAATCGCCTTTTATAGGAACTCAACGTGGCACGCGTCACCACTACTCCTTCGTCCTCAAGCCAATCGCGAACACTCTTCAGACTCTGCCCATCGGCCAATGCTCCTTCAATCTCCCACCACAAAGCTCGAATCTGTCCTGCTTTAGTTAGCGGCTTTTCCTCGCGCCGCGCGGCGAGGCGGTCTCGGGCCTGCGTGACCCACTTCCCATGTCGTTTGTCGGATTCATTTGCTTTCGCCCGCACTGTCATGGTCAGCTCGTCGATGTTCAGCTGTTCTACCACTACGGGAATGGCGGAGGGATTTTGGGACAGCGAGTTAACAGAAAGAGCAAAAGGCGGCAGGTTGTGGCAATATGTGTCATTTTCGGTGGCAGGTGGCACGAGTGAGGCATTTGGTGGCAAAAGGTGGCGAATTGCGGCACCGACCGCACTCCCAACAACCACTTTCCACCAACAAACACGGGTAGTGGAACATAAAGCCTGACGAGTTGGTTGTTTTTGGTTGGTAGATTACTGATTCACCGACACATCACTCGTCAGCCACCTCCATGTCTTCGTCAGCCACTCGTCGGACGCCCTCCTTTTTCGTGCCAGTGGTGTCCCAAGGGCCCCGTTTCATCCCCTTTGAAGGTGGAGGGACCGAATGCCGAGACGAACGATCCGACTTACCGAAGCCATCGATGAACGGATTGACTCCGTCTCGAAGCTCCGAGGCTACTCCAGTCCGAGCGCCTTCCTTCGAGCGGCGATCAAGAAAGAACTGGGCGAGCGCACGGACGGAATCGGTGCAAGCGTGGAGCAGATTGTCGGATCCATCAGCCAAGTGCAGCAGGACGTCCGCCGGATTGAGCGAGCGCAACATGCGTTATTCGCTTTAGTGGACAGCTTGGCGAAGGTCTTCCTCACATGTGTGCCCGAGCCTCGAGGCGCGGCCCTGGAACCGGCACTTGCGGAAGCCCGTAACCGCCACGCCCGGCTGCTCAATAATGCGGGCCACGCGATGCTCAGTGACTCGCTCGTGGATATGGAGGAGCTGATCAGCCGTGGGGAAAAATAACGACAAAGAGCGGGAGTTCCGGCTTCGGCCACGGAAGCCGGTAGCACGAGGCGAACGTCGGGTTTACTCGTCAGCGTACAAGATCATCATGCATCACGCTCGTATGAGCGGCGTGCGGAAGCGCCGCGTGGTTGGGTGCGGCACCACCACGACGCACGCTCGCCCTTACTCCCAGCGGTGTGCGGTGCGGGTTTTGTATTCAAAGAACACCAGCAAAGGGCAGTGGCGAGCCCACGGTCGCTACGTTGCCCGCGAGAGTGCCACGCACGAGGGTGATCCAGCAGCAGCCGGGTTCAGTACCAGCCAAGAAGGCATCGACATCGCTACGCGGCTCGAGGCATGGCAAAAAGCCAACGACGAGCGAATGTGGAAGTTGATCGTGTCCCCCGAGTTTGGCGACCGGGTGGACCTGAAACGATTGACTCGCGATCTGATGGCAGACATGCAGACGGACCTCGGGACGCCGCTCGAATGGATCGCGGTGGCGCACTACAACACCGAGCACCCGCATATTCATATTGCGCTCCGAGGTGTCGGAGCGGAAGGACGACCCGTTAGTCTCAGCCGGGATTACATCAGGGGAGGCATCCGCGAAGTCGCGGAAAATCTGTGCACGCGCCAGCTTGGGTATCGCACTGAGTTCGATGCGGCCGACGCGCAGCGAAGGGAAGTCCACCAGCACCGCTATACATCACTTGATCGCATTATCCAGCGCGATGCCGACAATAGCCGCGAGCCAGATTCCCCGTTCTTCACGGTCGCGAAGGACCCGAGCCAGGCTGGACTGGGTCCAAGGCTATCGCTTACGGAACGGCGTGCGGCCGAACGGTTGATGTTTCTTGCATCAATGGGACTGGCCGAGTCGACTGGGCCAAAGACATGGCGTGTAAGGTGGGATTTCGAAACAGTTCTGCGAGCCATGCAGCGCAGTGCTGACCGCCAAAAGACGCTAGCAGCACACGGAGCACTGATGTCCGACGTGCGGCTCCCGTTGGCGGTGCTTGACTTTCGCCAGCTAACGACCTTGGAAGGCAGGATCTTGGTGCATGGGGAGGAGGAGTCCTCAGGACGCAGTTACCTCATGCTGGAGGGAACGGACGCGCGGGTCCATTTTGTCTACTACACGCCGGAAATGGAAGCGGCGCGGAATCGCGGCGGCCTGCGAACGAATTCCTTCGTTCGGTTTCGCAAGGTGTTGATGGAAGGCCGCCCGCTGCTGGAGATTGACGAGTTGGGGGATGCAGAGTCGGTCTTGCGCAACAAGTTCCACCTTCGCGAGACCACGCAACGCCTAATCCAGCGTGGCATTGTGGCTAAAGATGACGGTTGGGATGGATGGCTTGATCGCTATCAGAAAGCGCTTGAGGAGACTGCCAACACACTCAAACGCCAACGCTTCACGAAGGAAGTCGAACGCAGGAAGAAGCGGGACCGTGGCCGTTAGATGGATCGGTACATCTACAACCCAAGAGTTTCTCGAGTTGAGGCGCGTGAAGAATCCGCTCCACAACTTCCTTGATGACATGGTCAACCGGCCGATCAGTAGTCAGTGGTCCCGGGTGTTGTTCGCGAATTTCATGCTTTCCAATAGCTCCCGACGGACCGGAGATCCTGCGCCGGCGCTCCTCAAGAGCGGCTTCAATCATCTCCCTTTCCTGATTACGAGGGATTCCCAGATTGGAACAGGCCGCTTCGTGTCCCGGGGTGCAGACAGCTTTCGTCAATCGAGAAGGTCTTATCATCGCAAAGAATTACGGCCCGCTGCGCGACATTTTGCAACGCATGAATCTCGCCCAGCCAACCGTGGGCGTGTAGCCACTAGAGTCTTGCGATCGATGCTCTAATCTTTTTTCCCGAGCCTCGATGAAGTACTCGGCCAGTAAGAGTAAGAGCATGTTCTCCGGGTGCTCGCGTAGTGATGAGATCTGAAGCGGAAACAAGTTGAGCCAACAAAACAAGTACAGCCGTGACGTCGCTCACCGCTGTACTCAGATCGCTATCGTCGCCGCGAGCGCACACTCGTCCACGGAGATGGGCTGTGTGCCCCCCGTTTCGTTGCAAGTTCGTCCCGGTTTCGGCTCGCGACTATTCGGAGAGATCAGCGCCACAGCAAGACGAGGCCGATTCCTACCGCGATGGTCAGCACGTACGGCAGTGCCACCTTCTTCCAAAGTCGCCGAGCCCCGAGCACCGTTACTGCGGCAACTTTGAATGCCAAACTCGAAATCAACGCAACTGCTATGATTCGCCAACCCTCGGCGCTGCCGACACGCCCGGTCTCGACAAGTTGAGATGTCGATAGCGCGAGCGCATGGACTTCAGCGAGCCCGGAAGCGGCGGCGACCACATAGAGCCCACGCGCGCCGTATGAGTCTTTGACCGCCGCGATTGCCAAAAGGATGATCGTATAGAGCAATGCGAAATACAAGGCTCCCTTCAGTTCTGACGGATTACCTTGGGACGGCATCTCGGCACTGTCTTTGTTATTCAAAAACCACAACGGTAACGACAGCACTCCCAGCGTCGTGACCACAATCGAAAGAGGGACCATTGCCGTACGAAGAAATCCGGGAGCGACAACTCCGATTTCAACAAGAACCAGGGCGCAAGAGGCCGTTGAAGCCAGCAGAATCACGATGGCGGCTGGTTTGTCAGCCAATTCCTGCTTCGCGGCCCGCTTTGAATAGCTGACGGTGGTGGCGGTGCTAGAAATGATTCCGCCTAGCACGCCAGCAAGAAGAAGCCCTGCTTTCGCTCCGAAGAACTTGTAAGCAATGTAGCCGCCGAGTCCGATTCCAACGATCAATACAACCATCAACCAGATCTGATGCGGATTGAGCACATTGTACGGCCCGTAGGTCCTATTCGGAAGGATGGGCAGTATGACCATAGAAATGAGCGCAAACTGCATGATCGACTTAGAGTCTTCGCCCAAACGGGCGGCAATTCCATGCAACTGCCCTTTGAAGTGCAGCAAGATGGCAATGCCACCTCCGACGACGATTGCAACTTCGCGGTATCCGACAACGAGGTATGCTCCGACGCCGAACATCGCCAGCGCCGCAACCTCAGTGGTGACGCCCGACTCGGTCTTCTCTCCTTTAAGTTCCGCTAGGTGACCGGTCATCAAGGCGCCAGTCAGGGCCAAGAAACCAGCAGCGATCACCCAGCCGCCAAAACTCGTCGCGAGCAGACCACAGATTGTTCCGAGGACCGTTATGAGCGCAAACGTGCGCAATCCAGCCAGTTGAGATGCGACCTGTTCTCGCTGCAGCCCTACCAGAAGCCCCAAACCAAGAGCGATCCCTAAGCTGGAAAATGTTGAGGTAAGGTCCATTGAGGTCACGCTCGGTCTCGTGATCGATGGGCTGTTCTGGCTTGTCGCCCTTCGGGAAACGTCAGCGCATGATCATGCCTTACAGGAGAACGTGCGCCGGTGTGCTCTTCGATGATCAAGTCTGCGATTAACGGTAAATGATCTGAAGCGATCAGAGAGAGCCGATTCCTATGAAAGAGAGCCTTGCGAATCCTAAGCTGATGGTCGAAATAGATGTGATCGAGGTTGAGAAAGGGGAGGATCGCCGGATAGGCACGCGTTCGGGGAAGGTGGTCTCACAAGTCGGTAAGATGAAACTCCGCTGAGAGAGTTTGCGTGACCAGGCCGTGTGTCCATTCATTGAAATCGCCGAGAACGATCCGGGGACCGGAAATATCAATCGCCTTCAGCAGATTTTCATCGACTAGCCGGACCGCCTGGGTCCTACGCTCGCGGTGCGCCGTGCCGAGGTGCACGTTAAAAACGTGCAGAAGATGCGGTCCTAAGCGGACGTCGGTGCGCAGCACTCCCCGTTGTTCGCGGCCGGGAACGCTAAAATCCACGTGACGGGCCAGTTCGAATCGCCATCGGCTGAGCGTTACATTGCCGTACACGCCGCCGCGATGCTTCCGGGTCTCTCCAATGGCGTGAAAGTACCCGAGCTGATCCGCGAGATAGCTGGCCTGATGGTGCTCAATGGAACACCCCTCGTGGCTCACGACCTCCTGCACGGCTACGATGTCGGCGTCGATCGCTGCAAGTATCCGAGCGATGCGCTCGATGCGAACCCGGCCGTCCATTCCCCGGCCCTTGTGAATGTTGTACGTGGCAATACGGAATCCGTTCAAGGCTACACCTGGTTCTCAATCAGGGACGCCAGCATCTCTTCGGTCTTCTGCCATGCGCCACGCTGTTTCCAATCATTGAGCTCGATCCGTTCGCACAAAGCCAGATCGGCGGAGAAAACCGCCCCCAGCTGCTCTACCAGCGCCGGATAGTGAAAACAGATGTTGGTTTCTTCGCTTAACGCGAATGAACGATTATCGAAATTGGTCGTGCCAACCGTGGCCCAGACGCCATCTACAACCATGGTTTTCTGGTGGAGCATGGTGGGTTGATACTCGTAGATTTCGACGCCGGCTTCGAGCAGCTTTCCATAAAGTCGAACACTGTTTTGCCTCGCCCACCAGGTGTCGTTGTGCTTGCCCGCCAACATCAGCTTGACGACGACTCCGCGACGGCACGCTCGGGCGAGCATGTCGATCACGCGGGAATCCGGAATGAAGTAGGGATTCGCGATGTAAAGGTAGCGTCTCGCGCATTGCACCGCGATGAGGTACATGGTACCGGCGGCGCCCGCGCCAGCCGAGGGTGAACTCAGGATGGTCTGGATCGGGACATTTCCGGCGGTCCGAGCCTCCGGAAAGAATTCGTGTCCATTGATGATTTCTCCTGTCGTCAGCAGCCAGTTCTGCGCGAAGCCGGCCTGCTGCGCGGCCACGGCAGGTCCCTCAACGCGAATCTGCATATCCCTCCACTCGTGTTCGTTTTCCGCAGAACCAAGCCAGTGGTCTGCGATGCCCGAGCCACCGGTGAAAGCAATACGCCCGTCGACGATCAGCGACTTCCGGTGATTCCGCTGATTCGCTCGATGCAGCGTGTACCAATGAATGGGGCGAAACCAGGCGAGCTGGCAACCCCCGGCTTCGAGAATCCTGAAAATGTCCGAGCCGAGCGTGGCTGAGCCAATTGCGTCCACCAGGAGCTTCACAGGTATCCCTGTCGCGCTTTCTCAGCGAATCGTCTTCCGACCTCGCCATCCCAGAAGATATACTGCTCCATCGTGATGGATAGTCGGGCAGATTCAATCGCGTCCAGCATGGCGGGATAAAACTCGTCTCCATTGTTGTAGATGTACACACGATTTCCGTCCACCAGCGGCATCCCGGTGGCTCCGGCCATCGTGGCTCTGAACTCGCTGGATTCGGTGTCGAAATCAGGTTCGAGAGCATAGACAGCGGGATGCGAGTCGGGCGACGTGTGATAAAGAACGAAAGATAGGGTGCCTGCGACCAAGCCGGTGATTCGCCAGCCGAACAGCTCCAGGAGAAGCGCGGGCACAAACCACGCCCACCACGCGCGAAACACTCCGCGCGCGCGATCGGCAAGAGTGAGCCTGCCCAGGTGGGTCGGTGGACGGCGCGCGGGAGCCAGGCGAAACAATTGTTCGTTCGGGACCCGCGGTTTTAGCCAGCGGCGCGACTCTTTCGGTTTCATCGCTCCTAAGGGGGCGGATCTAACGTTGAGAGCAGGCACGACGACCCCTCCTTCTCGCCCCCGCGGACGCCTAATGGCCTTCGCATCATGCCGTTCGCGGAGCCGCTCGGCTTCGACGGGCGCCGCTTCGTCTAACATCGTTCAGATCGAGCTCTCCGCCGCGCCGTCCGAGGCAACCTGAACATCCAGCGCCTGGGAGTCTTTTGGGGCTCCCTATGCTTCCTAGAAGCAATCCTTCTTCCATCAGCGAGATATCATTGACGACGATGGATCCCGTCTAATCCCGGTTTCGAGCGTCTCACTCTGCCGAAAGCGTCATATTGCTCAACGGCAATGTCTAGATGGGGGGATTTTACCGCCGCGGCCGGAAATGCTTAGGAAGACCCCGCCCGCCCAATAAGGCGGGCCCGCACAATGAATCTTTCGGGGGCCGGGCCTACATAGTAAAAGGGGTAGCACGTAACAAGCGTGAGTACCGGCTGACTTGAAACATCTAAAACATCAATGTCCTTGGGTTTGACAACACGCGTCCATTCGACCGAGTATTCAGGCGATCCGGCGAGCGTGGTGAAAGTGATGATGTCGCCCTGACGAATCTCCCGCAGCCTTCGAAAGAACATATCGCGATGACCAGCGATGCCAACGTTTCCGGGCTCGTCTGGGAACGCAGTACCGGGGATGTGCCCGGCGGCCAGCCTCAGGTTGCGTGGCTTGATTCCTTCCGTCACCATCACAGAAAGTGCAAGCCGGGGAACTTCGATTCGGCCGAGCAGAACACCCTCTTTTACTGCGAGTCGGAGGGACTGGACGGGCGCCACTGGTGAGGGTCCAGCCAGCCCTCGTGGACGGGCAAGGAGCGCCTTTTCAAAGTGCCAGCGCTCATAAGCCTGGAAAACCCCCGCGTTAAAATAGGCGAAAGCACAGGCACCAAGCGCTACGCAGCCCAAGATGGCGAACGTAATGTGCGCGTAGCGAAAGATTCTGTGCTTTCGCGAACTGCTCCAGTGGACTGTCACCTTCATCTGTCAAGTCCGTAGCTCGTAGTCGTTCAGGAGTTGTGGCTCCGAATCGTCTTTAATAGCCAAGCCAGTCCGAGCGAGGATACTCCCAGGAGGGCGATAAACGGAAGCGGGCTGGCCGTCTCTGGCAGTTCCTTTTCCGGAGCCGGCGCTACCGCGGGAGCAGGCACCGTCCATTGTGTGGGTGCGGCCGGTGCCGTTTCGATGGCTTCCGCGACTTCTACTTCTTTATTTTCCGGAGTGACTGCCACAACAGGTGTCTTCTCCAGTTCGGTTGGCGTCTCCGTCGGCGTCACGTCGCCCGTCAGCACTGGCTGATGCGTCTCTCGGGCCAGCTCAAGCGCTCGACTTCTCGGATACACGAACTCCTGACCATAGAGCGCACCTGGATAGAACCACGCGTGGATCGCCTGCGGTTGATCCGCCCGTCTCTCGTCGAAGAGGATCAATGTCTTGTCAGCAGGTTGCATCCGGTAGTGTGGGATCGCAAGTATTGTTGCGAAGATTTGATCCTGGTCGGCGTTGAACACCTGGACGATGTGCCGATTAGCGTTGGAGTCCGCGAGCTTAAAGACATACTGGCCGGCTGGAAGGATGACGCCGGGAATCTCCACGGGCTGGCTAAAAGTCAGGAGTGTTTTCTTGTTCCACTCGTCGCCAAATGTTGGCAGGCTCAGGACGAGCACGCCGGTCAATAGGACAGCAAGTTTCTTGAACATGAGGGGATAAGTCTCCTTTCGGTTGGTTTCGCAACCTAAACCTGCATTCCTAACGCCGTTTCTAGCGTGCCGCGTTTTCTCGAATTTGCAGTCGAACCGCGCTGCCGGTACTGTATGAATCCTTGGACAAACTCCTATGGATGTACAAGACTTTGAGCAAAATATGATCGGTGCAATTAGGAACTCGGCGAGTTGTCAATCGCTTAGGTAGTGGTGCTTGGGTTGCCCTTCTACTGGGTGGAAAAGAGACATTATGAAAACAATCCTATTGCTGCTGTGCGGACTTGGACTCACAACATTCGCACTAAACGCTTCCCAGCCGATTTCCGCATTGACGATGGCCAATCTGCACGCGGCATTCAATGGCGAAAGCAACGCACACGCTCGCTACCTTGCGTATGCCGAGAAGGCCGACAGAGACGGCTACGCCGGCGTAGCGAGTCTCTTCAGGGCCGCAGCCCGAGCCGAGGAGATCCACGCCGGTAACCACGCGACGGTGATCCAGAAATTCGGCGGTGTGCCGGACGCAAAGCTGGAAGATCCGGTCGTCAAATCCACGCGGGAGAACCTTGAAGCGGCCATCAAGGGCGAGACCTATGAGCGCGACGAGATGTATCCGGCATTCATCCGGCAGGCACAGACGGAACGAAACCCAGCGGCCCTGCGAAGCTTTACGTTCGCGCGCGCCGCGGAAGTTGAGCACGCAAGACTCTATACCTTGGCTCTCCAAGAGCTGGAAAGCATGAGGGACAGTCGCGTCTTCTACGTATGCCCAGTCTGTGGTTTCACCACGCCACAGCCGAATTTCGAGAATTGTCCAACCTGCGCAACCCCCAAGGAGCGTTTTGAGCAGGTGATCTGAGGAGCGATTATGTTGACACTTCCACCACTTCCGAGCTGGCAAGCAATCCACCCGCTCATTGTTCACTTTCCGATCGCGTTGCTGCTGATTGCGCCGCTATTCATCGTGATCGGAGTTCTGCGGAAACCCAAGGCTAGCTTTTCTTTTTTGATCGTCGCACTGATTCTCATGACCCTGGGGACGGCAGCGACTTTTGTTGCAGCATCCAGCGGCGAAGCAGCCGGGGAAGTAGCGGACAGAGCTCCCATGGTGAAGGCCGTGTTGGAGCAACACAAAGAACTTGCACAAACCACAGAAATCGCGTTTTCTGCGCTCACGGTGGTTTTCGCTGCGATCCTCTTCGTCCCGAGGCTGCTCAGGCGGGAGCGGACCCGCGTGATTTCGACGATCCTCCCGTTGGTCTTTCTCGTGTTTTATGCGACGGGCGCCATCCTGCTTGCGAACACTGCACATCAAGGAGGCCGTCTAGTTCACGAACTAGGCGTGAAAGCGCAGATCCAGCCGGGAGCTGTCGCTGTTGAAGCCGCGGAGCGCGAGTGACTTATCCTCGATCCATTTTGATCTCGTACTTGGCGAGTTTGTAGGCCAGGTCGCTGCGCGACAATTGCAGCCGCCGGGCGGCCTCGGCCTGCACGCCATCACTGGCCTCTAGAGCGCGCAGAATTAAGCCTTTCTCAACTTGTTCCAGGAAGTTTCTCAGATCAACTGTTTCCGGCATCGAAGCGAGCCAGGTGAGCTTGCCCTCGCCGTCCAGCGAAGCTTTCTCATCGGCCCGAGCGAGGGGGAAGTCGTCGGGACCAATCTCAGGTGTGACCGAAAGTATCAGAGCCCTCTCGATCAAATTCCTAAGCTCTCGGATGTTGCCGGGGAAGTCGTATCGCTTTAGTTTTTCCAGTGCCTTGGTGCTGATTCGGCGCATTGGTACCTTCAGGTCACTGGAGACCTCGCGGCAGAACAATTCACAGAGTCCTGGAATATCTTCCCGCCTCATCCGCAGAGGCGGAAGGGGGATTGGAACCACTGCCAGGCGATAGTAGAGATCCTGCCGAAACGTTCCTTGCCGGACTCTCTCATCAAGATCCCGGTGGGTTGCCACCAAGACCCTGACGTCCACGTCGCGGGGCTTCGTCGATCCCACGCGGACAACCTTGCCATCCGTGAGAACCCTTAGCAATTTCGCTTGCGTCGCCGGCGACATCTCGCCAGCTTCGTCGAGGAACAGCGTACCTTCATGCGCAGCTTCAAACAGGCCCAGCCGCATTCGGTCGGCGCCTGTAAACGCGCCCTTCTCGTGCCCAAACAGCTCGCTCTCCAAGAGCGTTTCGGTGAACGCAGCACAATTGACTGGAATGAACGGCTTCTGAGCGCGCGGACTACTCTTATGGATCGCCCGGGCCACCAGTTCCTTTCCCGTTCCGGTTTCGCCGGTGATCAGCACTGTCACATTGGTGGCGGCGACTCGCGCGATCATTTCCCGCACAGCAAGAATGGCCGGACCGTTTCCGAAGATCTCCGCTGAGCCTTCCAGCCTGTCGACGGTCAGCTTGAGGAGGTCGTTCTCTCGCAGTAGTTCGGTGTGCTCGCAAGCGCGGCGAGCGGTAGCACGCACGACCTCCGGCTGAAAGGGCTTGGTGACAAAATCAAACGCGCCCTGCCGCATGCTTTCGACCGCAAGTTCGATGGTGGCGAAGGCGGTCAGAAAGACGACAGACAGAGCCGGATCCAGCTCACGAGCACAGGCCAGGACGTCCAATCCCTCCCCATCGGGCATTTTCTGATCCGTTATTACCGCGTCAAACTGATTCGCCGCAAGACAAGCTCGGGCTTCAGCCACCCCAGCAGCCTCACTAACACTATGCTGGTCCTGAGCCAGATTCGACGCCAGAATCTTGCGCATATTCCGTTCGTCGTCGACGATCAGTATCCTGCTCATAAGCACCGCCGTTCCCCGGTGCAGGCCGGGAGTGTGATGCAAAATTGGACGGAGCCGGCTTGATTGCGAGACAAAACAAGATCACCGCCGTGGCCAAGTGCAATATTGCGGGCGATGGCCAATCCCAAGCCGGTTCCGGCGGGTTTGGTGGTGAAGAAGGGCTCAAAAATACGATCTACGGCATCGCGTGGAATCGGACCGTTCGCATTATCGATCTCAATCCTGATCGAGCCGTTGTCTCGCTTTCCACACAAGGAAACGTTACCACCTGAGGGAGATGCCTCGATAGCGTTCATCACGAGGTTGAGTAAAGCCTGCTGCACCTGACCGGCGTCCACAGTAGCACGAAGACCCTCGGGGGCTTCCGCCTCAACCGTGACACCCTTCTCCGCCGCGCGAGGCCGGCAGATATCCGCAACGTAGCCGATGGATTCGGACACGTCGCTTGGTTGCTTTACAGGCGGCCTGGGTCGCGCATAGGCCAGGAAGTCGGTGGTCAACTTTTCCAGACGCGATGCCTCTTTGGCGGCAATCTCGAACATCTCTTGACGCTCTGGCGAGCCCACAGCTTGGTTAAAGGCGGTGGTGAGAGCGCTGGAGATCATCGCCACGGGGTTACGGATTTCGTGTGCGATCGCACTGGAGAATCGACCGACAGCAGCCAACTTTTCTTCGATCAACAGTCGCTCCCTTGCCTGCTCCAATTCAACCAGGCTGGTCGTCAAATCTGCCTGCTTCAAGCGGAGGTGGTTCACAAGCGTCCACACCAGAATCCCAACAATCGCATAGATCAAGGAAACCGTTCCCGCTTCCATGTATTCGTTGAGCTGTGAGGGCGGATGCAAGCGGAAGTAGTTCCATACCCAAAAGAAAATGAGTGTTGTGCTTGCAGAGACAACCGCAATGGTGGGGACAAGTGAAAATCGGCATGCGGCCTGCAGGATGGGCGCCACCAAGAGCGCGAAGTATTGGGTATCTTGCCGGTAGGATAGCGATGCTAGAACAAAAGCCAATGCCATATTGAGGGCGATAGTAAACCATGTCAAGGCTACGATGCCGGTTTCGCTCAGCAACTTGGCGCCTTGTACCCAAATCAACTCAATGACATTGATCAGAAAGCCGGCTGCCAAGACCACTACCAATAGCCGAGGGGGCCTGCCGAAGAAAGATGAGAAAAGCGTGTGAATCAGTAACAGGGCTGCCAGAACAAGGAGGTTCAGGAAAACAAAAGTCGACTCCTGGCGCTGGAACGAAGGAAAGTCAGGCGCCAGGAGTGATGATTCACGAGTCAGCTTTTTGAGCACATCCGCCATCAGCATACAGCACCCGCGTGCTGGGCGGGAACTGGAAGGGTGGCAACTTCGATCGATGACCACCCCGCCGGGGTATTGGAGTTCAGTCGATGACTTCCCGCTTTGCTCCAAGACGCTCGTACTTCTGCTTGGCTTCTCCATAGTTCACGAAATCACGGACCAGTGCTTCGAGATCCGAGGCCAGCTCGTAGTTGGCCTTCACATAGTCGTGGTACTCGCTGAACTTAATGTGTACCTGATTCTTGTTGATGTGGTTGATGGTCGATTCCAGATTCGCCGCGAGCTCTTTCAATAGAGGCTCAATCTGCTTGGTCGCATCTTGTTGCCAAGGCGAGCCGGTAGGTTCGGCCTCTTGAAGCTTCGCGAGTAATTTTCCAGTGTTGTTGACGTGCTCCCTGATCATCTCCACCTTCCTGGCGTGCGTCTGCCAAGTAATTCCCGTCTTGACAAAAGACAGCAGGTCCGCAGCGTCATCTTTCAGTTGGACAGCCTCGACTTTAGCGTCCTCCATGAGCTTGGTGATCTGTGCAGAGTCGGCGCGCTCGGCCGCCTTCAAGGTTGCCGGGATCATAAGATAGCCCGCCATGAGAAGCGCCAGAGTCACGAGACCCAGTATTCCGCGATGGTTTTTCATGTTGTTCTCCTTCGGATGGCGTTCTATATTAACCATCCGGTGGAGACACGGCAATCCTCGCTCCACACTGCGCCGATTGAAGTCATTAAGAATTTCAAGGCCAGTCGTCAAAAGTTTTCGACACTCCAATCTGATCCGTACGAGAATTTGTACAAGTTGCGGTGCCAACGTTCTAGATCAGTGGACTTACGAATGGCCAGGAAGGTGCAAAAGTGTGTTCGACCGTTGAAAGAAGGAGATTCAACTATGACAGTTAAAGACGTGATGACGAAGCGGGTCGCGACTTGCCGGCCGGAAACTAACCTGGCGGAAGCGACCGCACTCATGTGGGAGAACGACTGCGGCGCTCTTCCGGTCCTCGCTGAGACCGGCGAACTTGCAGGCGTCGTAACGGATCGCGATATCTGCGTCGCGCTGGGGACTAGAAATGTCCGCTCCTCGAAACTGTGTGTACGCGACGTTGTCACAAATCACCCGCTAGTCTGCAAATCGTCCGACGACATTCACACGGCCCTGCAGATCATGCGCGATGGAAAGATTCGTCGTCTGCCGGTGGTAGGTGACAGCGCCGCGCTGGAAGGTATCGTTTCGATGGACGATGCGGTTCTGAACGCGGCACATGGCGACGGCGAATTGGATCACGGAATCTCCTACGTAGACGTGGTGACGACGCTGCAGGGCATTTACACTCACGACCATCAGCTTCGAGACCGGTCTGCTGCCGCCTGACCATTTCCTCCTGCGAAGGAAGCGTTCACTCTGGCGCCTAAGAAACAACTGAACCGCCGCCGAGCGCCAAATGAGAGAGCGACGAAGCGCCATTCGCGATGCCAGCGGCGGAAGCGCCGCGAATGGCAGCCCATATCCGTTGGCACGAGTGAGTTGAATTGTCGGAGGATGACGATAGGGCGGAAAAGTCGGACGGCGATAGTACGCCCGTCACGATCCGCCCTATCGGTCTGGGGAGTCTGGGGCTTGGAAATCAGTTGCCGCGGAGTATGACGCGTCCACCGCCCTTAAGATCGTTCGCAGGGTGCAAGATCACTTCCGCTCCCTCGCTTAGCCCCTTGACGATTTCCGCCTCCGAAGCGTTGCGGTGCCCGACCTCAACAGTCAGAACGCGAGCCCGCCCGCTCTCAATCACAAACACATTCCACTCTTGCCGAACGCGGAACAGAGCACTCGCTGGGACCTTCAGAACGCTCGGGCTCTCCCAGATCACGATCCGTGCGTCTACGCGAGAACCGTCCCCAAGGCCGTCGGGCGAATCGACGAAATCCGCGATCACATTGGCTCGTTGCTCTTCTATCCCAAGAGCGGATACTTTCGTGAAGCCATATGGCTCTACAGTTCGCACTCTGGCGCGTAGCGGTGCCGATCCGCCCCAGTTTTCAATGATGACTGGCGCACCGGCATTTACCTTCACCGCGTCGGTAGAGAGCACATCCACGACGATCTCAAGCTTGCTGGGATTGCTCAAGACGATGATGGGAGTTCCGAAGGGAAGTACGCGTTCGCTCTTTTCGAGAATTCGAAGAATGCGACAGCGTGCCGGCGGCCGGATCAGCGCCAACTTACCTGCTTGGCTGTGCTGTGCCTCAAGTGACCGGAAGGCCGATCGCATCGTTACATAGGTTGCGATTCCACACGCCAGCACGAGCGGGACTGCGAACATCTGTCCGCGCATGTGGATCAGGTCCCGGATCAGCTTTCGGTGTAGGGCAGTCATACCGATCACCAAGCCAGTTCCGAAGGAGAGATTCGTTTAAGGTTGCCCTGAATTTCCGCGATGGCCCCGCTGCTCATACGCACTACTCGATCTGCCATTCCGGCGATCGCCGCGTTGTGAGTAATGATGGCGACAATCGTGCGGACTTCGCGATTGACGCGTTCCAGCACGTCCAGCACGAGTTTACCGGTGGCATAGTCGAGTGCACCGGTCGGCTCGTCGCACAGCAGAATCTCCGGCCGCTTAGCTACGGCCCGAGCGATTGCCACCCGTTGCTGCTCGCCTCCCGAAAGCTGCGCCGGAAAGTGATTGAGACGGCCGCTGAACCCGACCAGGCCCAACGCCTCCGCGGGATCCATCGGATGCTCGGCGATTTCGGTGACCAGCGCGACGTTCTCCACCGCCGTGAGGCTGGGGATGAGATTGTAGAACTGGAATACGAAACCGACATGTTCGCGGCGGAAGCGAGTCAGCAGCGTCGCCCGCCGCAGTGAGGTTGTGGTCGAGATAGTGGACTTCACCGCTGGTCGGCACATCCAGCCCACCGAGGATATTCAGGAGCGTCGATTTTCCACTCCCGGAAGGGCCGAGAACGACGACGAACTCGCCCGGATACAAGCTCAGATCGACACCACGCAGTGCGTGCACCTCAACATCGCCAACACGATACACCTTCGTGACGCCTTGAATATGAAACACTGCTTCGGGTGTAGTTGCCGGCGGGGGTTAAAGGCATCGTCATAGCGGTTTAACGCCATCCTTCGCGCGCCAAGGCTAAGTCGCGGGTTGCAGTGAAGCGCGGCTTAGGGAGATCTACTTCTCTACGCGCAAGTTGTTGGTAACCGAAAATACGCCGGATACCCCGTTGGCGCGCAGCTTCACTACATTCTTGTCGGCTTCGCTGTCCACAACGCCCTCCAGCGTGACATTCCCATTCTTGACTATGATCCGGATGGGCTTGATCACCGGCAGAGCGTAGCGCTGTAGTGAACTAAAGCCATAGATCGAGCGATACAGAGCGACCCTCAAGCGGTCGTCATTCGGCGAAAGCGGCAGCACTTCAATCTGGTTGCTTACGTTCTCGACGCCTTCGATTCCTTTAATAACGTTTTCTGCGTCGCTCTTGACTGTAGGCCGCGTGACGTGGCCCATCAGAGTAACGTTGTAGCCATCCACGCGAAACTCGATGTTGTCAAATACGTCGAAATAAGGCAGCATCACGATTTCATGCCGCACTTCTTTCGCAATGCGCGCCTGAGCTCTTTCGGACACAGGTGCGGTTCCGGAATTTCCTATGGCCGCCGTGAAGATTGCGGCCAGAATCAGGTTGCGAATTACCATAAGTCCTCCTTGTGGCCGCGGGGATGTTTAAGGAACACGGTCCACGCGCGCCCATGTCTTTTATTGCTTACGACTCTATCAGTGCAGTCCTAGCGCTCAGTGCAGTCCTAGCGCTCTCGGGCCGAGTACCGGTTCAGCAGAGCGATCAGTTTCGCGGCTGCCTGGGGCGTGCGCACCCCCTTGGTCACGATATCGCGGTTCTTCAGCTTCTTGCCATAGAGTGTGGCGTTATCGTCGAGGTCCTGCCGTAAAGTTGCGCCTTCCAGAGCAAGGCCGGCAAACAGCCCTTGGGTTCTTGACCACAAAAGAATATCCGCGTGCATTTGCGCGTCCGTTTGAGCCGTTGCTGTGCGTCCCACGGGTCCGGCCGCAACGGAGCCTTCCGCACCCAAAGTGAATTTGCTGGAAAGCAGTTTGTCCGCGCCCCGTTCACTCATTACCAGCATGATCAAGTCCGTCGAAGAGCCGCCGATCTGGAAACCAACACTCCCGCCCTCGATGCGGACCGTGCCCGGCGCGGACCAACCCGTGCCGCTCTTGTTTCGACAGGACAGGTACCCTTTCCCATATTTCCCGCCAAATACGAAAGCCGCTGTCTTGAGGTCCGGCACGATCACGATGCAGTGGGCATTTTCGAGCAGATCCTGAGGAATGCCCTTGTCCGGCGCTGCCATGATCTCTGAAAACACAGCCACCGCCTCGTTCAGCCGGTTTACAGGCTCGTTGTCTTTAGCCAGCAATGGCGTTAATACCAATGCGGCCAGCATAGTCAATCTCATTTTCCACCTCTTTCCGGTCGACGGGGACCCTACGCGGGTCCTCGGACGGCCATCTCCTTACTTGCACGAGCTATGCCAAATCTTGCCGTACGATACAGCTCCGAGACGATGTGTTTCGAGCGCAGTCGCCAAAGCGAAGTCGGGGAGGAGTGGCCCTTTCACGCAGTGACCAGCGGTCGAATTCCAGAGGCCCAAGACCCCAATTGCGAAGGCTTCCGTTTGGACTTACGTGTGCACCGAAGAAAATTTGGAAGACCTTTCCCTCTTACCGGAGAATAGGAACATGCTTTGGACCATCTGTGTAATTCTGCTAGTGCTGTGGGCGCTGGGTTTGGCCACTTCCTATACGATGGGCGGAATGATTCATCTTCCGTAGACATAGCCTTGTTTTGTTCGACGAAACGCTCCACATGAGCTATTGCCCTGCTACTTTCTTTCGTCGGTCTTCTTTTCAGTGGTCGGCTTTGGTTTGGCAGGCGCCGCCTTTGGAGGCTGCGCCTCACGCGCCGGCGGCTTAGGCGGAGCTTGACGCGGCTGTACACGAGGCTGCTCGCGCGGAGGCGGGGCCGACCGGTTCGGCTGTGCTTGCGGCGTCGAGCGTGGCTGGGCCGCGGGGGGCTGGACGGGCCGATTCGGCTGCGGCTGTACGCGAGGCTGCTCGCGCGGAGGCTCGACCGGCCGGTTCGGCTGTGCTTGCGGCGTCGAGCGAGGCTGGGCCGCAGGCGGCTGGATGGGCCGATTCGGCTGCGGCTGTACGCGAGGCTGCTCGCGCGGAGCTTCGACCGGCCGGTTCGGCTGTGC
>PMOK01000314.1 GCA_003162425.1 Bryobacterales bacterium
TGCCGCGCGGCCATCTGACGGGATAGATCCGCCTTTACGGATTCCAACCGCTGGAGGTCTTGAGTCGAGATCTGTTCTTCGCGCTGGCAGCGCGCCGAGTCGCGTTCGATAGCGGAGAGATATTCGGCAATCTGGGCGAGCTGGTTCTTCAGCGCAGAAGCTTCGCCCAAGAGGCGTAGCACGGATTGCCGGCCGGTCTCGAGCGTTCGGGCACGATCCTGCAAATCCTGCTGGATTCGTTCCCGCTCGGCTGACTTCGCGGCCAACCGTTCGCGCGCCGATTCGGTTTGCGATTCAAGCGACGCAAGCGACTCGAGGTGAGCCTCCAGCTCCTGCTGGAATTGGGCCTGCCTTTTCTCCAACTCCTGCGCTTCCGATTCGCCTGTTGTGAGCCGGTCTTCGATAGCGCCTATCTGTTGGGCCTGAGAATCCAGCTTGCCGCGCGTGCGCTCCTGCTCGAGCTGCAAATCGGCGAGCTGCTGACGCGCCTGGGTCAGACTGGCGTCGTTGCGATAACAGGTTTCCTGAAGCTCAACATGTTCTTTCTCCCGCTCGGCTACCTGATTGGAAAGATTCTGGAATTCCGTGTTAGCGAGATTTAAATCGAGCGCGGTTTTGGCAGCTTCGCGCTCCAGCATCCGATAGCGGCCGGTGAGCGATTTGCGCAGTTGCGCCATCATCTCGCCCTTGAGTTCTTCGTAGCGGCGCGCCTTGGATGCCTGGCGCTTGAGCGAGTTTACTTGCCGGCCCACTTCTTCGAGAATGTCGAACACGCGCGCCAGATTTTGCTTGGCACCCTCCAGCTTCGCTTCCGCCAACCGCTTCTTGGTTTTGAATTTGCTGACGCCAGCTGCCTCTTCGATGATGGCGCGCCGATCCTGCGGCCGGTTGCTCAGAATCTGGCCGATGCGTCCCTGTTCGATGATGGCGTAGCTTTCCGGACCTAATCCGGTACCTATGAATAGGTCCTGGATGTCGCGCAAACGGGCGGACTTACCGTCAATCAGGTATTCGCTTTCGCCGGAACGAAACAAACGGCGCGTGATGGTGACTTCGCTCGGTTTGTGATCTGCATTACCATTGCCGTTGCCATGACCGTTATGTTGTGCGAGCTGGTGACCGTGCTCGCCGGTTGGATCCGTCAGCGTCATGGTGACGGCCGCCATGCTCAGCGGTTTTCGATCGCGCGTGCCGGCGAAGATGACATCTTCCATCCGGGAACCGCGCAGGCTCTTGGCCGACTGCTCGCCCAGGACCCAACTGATGGCATCGCTCAGATTCGATTTTCCACAGCCGTTGGGGCCAACGATGGCTGCGATGCCCGAACCGGGGAACTTCATCTCGGTTCTATCAAAGAACGACTTGAAGCCCTGGATCTCAACTCGCTTCAGTTTCAGCAAAGTACAGCCCCTTCCTAAGTTATCATCTCTCTCGGGGGGACCATACTATGTTACCCGCGAGTCGGGGGAAAGTAAAGCGGGTAGACAGCTATATTTAGTGGCATGGCCTGAGTAGGTACCACGGCTGGGGTTGCTCAGGGATAAAAACCAGCTACCGTAAAAGCTACCGAGCGAGCTTGGCAAAGCCGCGTCGTTGGCCGCATCCTGGATCGCGCGACGCAAACAAAAGATTGTTAGAATGTTCGTATGGTAACGAAAGGGATAGTTGTAATGTGTGTCTGCGGGGCGGTTCTTAATGCGGAACACGAGTTCATCACTCCTCCTCACTACCACGGCGAAGTTCAGCCTAGCGAAGGGTAACAACATACTTGACTAACCACGGTTTTCGTAGTAGTATTGGGCATGGACAAGTGGCCCGAAACCTTACAGGAAGCGATTCAGTATTTTACCGAAGAAGCCAACTGTAACGCTTTCATGATCGCAATCCGCTGGGCGGACGGCGTGGTCCGTTGTCCCCATTGCGATTCCGATAACGTCACCTACCTGCCTAGCCAGCGCCGGTGGAAGTGCTACTCGAAGCATCCTCGGCCTCAGTTCTCGCTCAAGGTTGGTACGATTTTTGAGGATTCCCCGCTCGGGTTGGATAAGTGGCTTCCAGCGGTTTGGCTGATCTGCAATTGCAAAAACGGTATTAGCTCCTACGAGCTTTCCAGAGACCTCGCCATCACTCAGAAAAGCACTTGGTTCATGCTGCATCGGATTCGGCTGGCCATGCAGACCGGCACCTGGAAGAAACTCGGTGGCCCAGGTTCCGCGATTGAAGCGGACGAAACTTTCGTTGGCGGTAAGCTTGCCAACATGCACCTGGACAAACAGACTCGCATGAGAATGGGCAAGAAGCGAACCGGCGGTTACGAAGGCAAGACGGTCGTGATGGGATTGCTGGAACGGCACAGCAAAGGGAGCAAGGCGCGGGTTAAGGTTCTCCCCAACACACGCGCGTGGCATGTGCGCCGGAACGTCATCGAGAATGTCGAGCGTGGCTCCAATGTTTACAGCGATGGGCTCCACTCCTACCGCAACCTTCCGGTTGACGGATACATTCATGAGTTCATCGATCACGCTGAAGCCTACGTTCGCGGCCAAGTCCATACTAACGGCCTGGAGAACTTCTGGTCACTTTTCAAGCGGGCGCTGAAGGGCACCTACGTCAGCGTTGAGCCCTATCATTTGCAAGCCTACGCGGATGAGCAGTGCTTTCGATTCAACGAACGCAAGTCCACTGACTTCCAACGCTTCGCTCTGACCATGATGCAAATCGTTGGGCGTCGCCTCACCTACAAGGAACTCACCGGCAAGCAAGAAGAGTTGGAGCGCGATCCCGGTTGAAGGGATTCCAAGACCAAATGGTCCAAGCGCGGCAAGCGGCTTGGCGCGAAGCACCTGCCATCCACTTAGTCGCGTAGTCGCGCTATCATCGGCGCATGATCTCCGACAAGGTGTTCAATGATACCGTTCGCCTGCTACTTTCAAACATCGTGGATCTACACTTCCATGTAGTCACCCTGGAATTGGCTTTGGCTGACAGGACGGCCCAGATTGAGGATGTTCGGAAGCAGAGGTCGGCTGTCCTTGAGAACCTTCAGAGAACCGTGCAGACATTTGACGCGACAGCCGATCTCTCTCGAATCCAGACCATTCTTGGAGACATAAAAGGAACCGTGCAGTAGCCTTAACAAATGGATCTTCGCTCTGCTCCTCAATGCTCCTAATGACATCTTCAGTGACAGTACTCATGCCTCTGACAATCGGATGCTCATGAAAGCAACCGGCCCAGCAGCACCTCCGTGGCGACAAATCCTGAAGGCTATGTTGTGGTCGATCATCACAGTCACAGTCATGGTCCTATTTCTCAGAAACCGTGGCTTGCCGGTTGAAGTGGTTGTTATTTTGCCGTTGACTGCTGGCGTCGCCGTCCACATCGGTTTTTGGATCGCGTACAATCGCAGAAGACCGCGTGCCATGTTCGCGGTCGGTGCTTACAGGATCAATGACCTTGTCCCCTCCACGGGGTTGCACGAGTTCTCTGAGGCCGAATACCAGTGCTTTGGTCGCCAATTCAAGCATGAACAGAACTTCAATGCTCCAAGTACTGAATTCCTGGGCTACTCATGGAAACTTCAACTGGGCACCGTCTCTGGTCGGATCTATAAGATTGCTCCTTACCTGCTGGTTCCTACAAAGCGAGAAGGGAGCATTGCCGCCATGGTCGCGTTGCAATACTGTACCGAGCAACTAGGTAAGCCATCTTCGCGGGAGACGGGATTCTTTGTCTGGAAAACGATAGACGGCAATGTAATTTTGAAAACGTCAGAAACTTCCGAAGGTTTCAGCGTCGGTCTTTTTTTGACATCGAGCGCTGCGCAGCATTTTGAACACATCTAAAGAGCACGGTTGGCCACGGTTGACTGCCGAGGTACAATGGTCTTGGATGCAACCCGGCGCGAAACCCGCTCCCGCTCCAGACTCCCCGTTCGGTAGATTCCAATCCTTCATGACCAAGCTTGTCCATGTTCCCAAGGCGGAATTGGATCGCAAGCTGGCGCAAGAGCAGAAGCGCAAGGCTAAGAAGAAGAAGTAACGCCCCCGCAAGATTCATGACGCCATTCCGGCCTTGGCTTTCATCGCATCGCGGAATTGTTCAAGCGCTGGGAGCAATTCGACCATAACCGTAGATTCTCGGTTGAGATCCAGCAACTCAAACTTTTCATCGGAGCCAGCGTCCTTAAGTCCCTGCTTCGCAAGTAAGACCAAAAGGTCAAAACGACCGCTGAGACAACACATCTGAATCTGTGTATATGTCCAGATTTGCGGCGGGTTGAAGTTGGGCCAAGAGGCCGGGTTCAGCGGCAATCGCGTATCGGCGGGATCGTCGAAGCTTAGTCTTCGATACACTCTCAGCAAGAATTCTGTCTCTTCCATGAATACTGCGAAAGCACTCGGGGCTTTACTAGAGGGTAAATCAGTTGGCCGCACTCCTAACGGTTCTGTAGGGAGCCCCCACTGTTTTGCTGTACGGTCAACGTCTTCCAGAACAGCATTGAAAAGTGGGTCCATTGGCGTAAGCGTTCCTTGTGGCAGACGCCAAATGTGGACGCCTTCTATCGCATTCCTCACGGACTCCCTCAAATGTGGGCGCAGATCGGGAAACGAAGGATCTCTGATCAACGCTTCGGGAAACGAAATGTTTTCCTCCCGTGCAATGTTATGTGCATTGGTGACCATGCGTCTCCAATTCCAGACAAGCTCAGCCGCGTTTGGTGGAACTAGTGGCCCCAGAGGTAGTTTCTGTTGGGCTACTTTTTGTTCTGCTGCCGGGATCTCGCTCAACGGCGGCTCGACTCTTTGTGATGCTCGCGTTCGCCGTCCGTACAAGTAGGCCAGCGCTATCCAGTTTGCGACCAATAGGAGAGTCCATAGCGGTGGATTTGGGGCTTTGGGATGATACTGAAGGTAGACCGAGTAACCAACTGCGAAAACACCTGATAGCAGCAAGAAGACAGACCATCGCCAACTTTTCAGATGGCGTTCCCAGATGATGAATCCCCCTGTTCCCAACACAGTTATCCCCACCCAAAACAACGCTTCGTTAAAAGGCATACCAACCCTCGCAAGCCAAGCTGTAGCTTAGACCCTTCAGCGTATCGGGATTGCGAACGGTTAGTCAAGTAAGTTATTACCTAGCGAAGCCATTCACGGCGTTCAAGTGGAGAGGATGTCTACCGGCGGAACATTCGAGGTAACGATCTTCAGACCTGTGCTGCCTACTTCGCCCGGCCCGGCGAAACCCTAACCCGCACTACTCCGTCGTGCCATCAGATTCCGTTTCCATCTTTTTGTAGTTGAGATCGACATCCAAGAAGACCTGTTTTTCCATGAGCAACGAAAACCGATTACTCAATGCAAAGTAGTAAACGCCCTGCCTCAGACGTAACTCAAAGCTTCCGGTTGTTTCTCTGCCTTGGGTATTCCAGAAGACCTGTGCCTGATGGCCATTTATCCAATTGATGTAGTTCGGCTCGTCGGCAACAACGGCCATGATGTCGTTGCCAAATCCGCCTGAGGCAGTAAAATGGCCGGTCAACACTGGCGTTACCATCTCGTTGGTGATGACAATCCGGTAGAACGCGTAGCCATTAGGCTTCACCACGACCTGGCCAGTAGCAATTTTCTGATCGACTGGGACCCAGTGCATCTTGGGCTCGTTTTTCGCGGCGGCATGTGCCGCGCGGGCGTAGGAACTGGTGGAGACATTTGACCAAACTATCAGCGCTACGATCAGCGCGACGATCAGTGCGACGATGAGAGGGCCAAGAACCCATGGTCGGCTAGACTTTGCGCCGGTAGCTTTGGCCCGGACTTCCGCCCTGTACTGCTCTTCGGCGACGCGCTTCCGTTCTTCCTCCTCGATCCGTTGCTTATCTTCCGGTGTGAGTTCCATGACTACCTCCTCCCCCGTTACTTGCCCTTTCGCGTATAGGCTTTGACCTTGGTTCCGTTACTCTTTCGGTACTTGGAAACAGCGCGCCGTTTTGGATGCTTCTTCGTACTCCGACCGAGTGCGAAAGCCGCCAGCAATAATGGCAGTGGCATTTAATTACTCCTTTGGAGATAAATCGGAAGAATTGGTAAAACGCTGTAGCCCCTGGGCCGGATGAGCAATTCGGTCAGGCTTATGTCCAAGCGCCCCCACTGTCATTTAAAACGTAAGGTGAAACACCTGCGTCGGCGCGCATTTGCCTCTACCCGTGTAATACCGGAGGCTTTTTCAGCCGATTAGCACGAGAGAAGTCAATTCGCGGAGGCGAAATGAGGGCTGGGAAATGAAGACACTCTGGATCACGATGACGCTGGCGTTCATTGGAGGCGCGACGGCTCAGGACATTCCGCCACTGGCTCCGCTGCGTGGCGACGCGGCTACCCTGAAGGACACCATGAAATTCATCCAGGGCAAGCTTGGGGGTACGGTGAATTACATGGCTTACGCACATGACAACGTCGCAGGAACCGATTCGGCACCTGTCAAGCGTAGGTACCAGCTGGGTAATGTGTCTGCAGACCCAGGTCGTTGTTACATCAGCTTCCACGGACGGTTTGACGATGACTGGGGAAGCGTTGTCAGCGACGTTAATTACGGCGGAAAGTACGCCTACATCCCCGACAGGGACGGCGAACTCTTTCTCAAGCAGATTCGAGAGGTCACGCTCACGCAGCTAGAGCAGGTGATGCAGCTAGCAGAAGCCAAGATCGGACACCCTGAGATAAGCGTCAAGGTCGATCCTCCCATCTTCCTCGTGGTAGTTAGGAGCGAGCCGAATCGCTCAATGATGTTCAATTTCTATGATGACACGCTGGCTGATCGAGTCTCCAAGGCGCTGCAGCACGCCGTGGATTTGTGCGGCGGCGGCAACCTGGACCCGTTCTGACTGGATCACCGCTGCGTCGGAAACGAAGGACAAGGCGTCTTGACCAGAACATAAATGCAGTGCGATCATATTTGATTGAATCTTACCACGCCCCATTTCAGTTAAAACGACACTTTTTAGATCAGCGGTTAGGATTAGTGGCGCGGGTCAAACCAAACGGTGCTCACGGCAGCGTGAACGCCACGACATAATCACCCAACGGTGGTCCACCGCGAATGCCGTGACCGCCTGCCGATACAACCACGAACTGCTTGCCGTTCGGACCCTGGAATGTCATGGGAGTTGAACGAGCGCTGGTGGGGAGTTCACCTTTCCATAATTCCTTGCCGTTGGTGATGTCGAACGCGCGGATGGCGGGGTCGAGTGTACCGGCCATGAAGATCAGGCCGCTGGCGGTGATGATCGGTCCGCCGAGCGCGATGGATCCGAATTCGGGAGGGCCGCCGGGTGCGCCCCCGATGGGAGGGAATTGGCCGAGCGGGACGGTCCATTTCACTTCGGCGGTGTCGGCGTCGACGGCATTCAGCATGCCCCACGGTGGAGGATTGCAAAACGAACCCATTGGACTGCGTAGAGTGCGGCGTTTCATGCCGTAGGGGGTTCCTGTCATTGGCGCGAATTCCCAATCGCCGTTGAAATTACGCCCGGCCTGCACCTGAT
Organism: Bryobacterales bacterium; assembly: GCA_003162425.1. GTDB lineage: Bacteria > Acidobacteriota > Terriglobia > Bryobacterales > Bryobacteraceae > Palsa-89. Next base: position 7,547 of record PMOK01000314.1, read on the forward strand.
TCCCGAAATCCGCACGCGGGATCAGGAAGACCTCGGTGGCCATGTTGTTGGCCGGGATGATCAATAGGTGGTGAGAAGGATCGAAGGCCGCACCGCCCCACGCCATGCCTCCGATATTGCCGGGCAGCAGGAGCGTTCCATGCAAACTGGGTGGGGTGAAAACGCCATCCGAGCGCAGCTTGCCCACTTCTTCGCGGCACCACTTTTTGTCCTCCTCAGTTGCGCCCCATACATTGTCGGCTGTCAATTTCGCTTGTGGAGAGAGAGCGCGCGGCGCAATGGGGAACGGTTGCGTGGGGGAAGAAATTTCGCCAGGCGTGTCCGTGGCGGGAACGGGCCGTTCTTCGACGCCGAAGATTGGTTCGCCAGTCTCGCGATTCAGGATGAAAAAATGTGCTGTCTTGGAGCCCACTCCGACTGCAGGAATGGTTTTGCCGTTTCGGTGAACGTCGAACAAAATTGGCGGCGATGCCACGTCGTAATCCCACAAGTCGTGATGCACGGTCTGGAAATGCCACACGCGCTCGCCCGTATCGGCGCGGAGGGCCACTATGGAGTTTGCGAAAAGATTGTTACCCAGGCGCTCGCCTCCATAGAAATCCGGGCTGGCGCTGCCGGTTGGAACAAAGACCAGATTTCGCGCGGGATCGGCGGCGATCACGGACCAGGCATTCGCGGCTCCGGTGCGTTGAGCGCTGCCATTCTTCCAGGTATCCGCACCGAGTGCTTTCGGATCTTGCGGAATTGGATCGAAGGTCCATTTGAGCTTGCCGGTGACGACATCGAATCCGCGCACTTCGCCGCTGGCCTGATTGACAGAGCCGTTGTCGGCGATTCCAGATCCGAGAATGATGGTGTTACCTACGATAGCGGGCGGAGATGTCTCCTCGTAATCGGCGAAACCGCGTGGGGCGATGCGGAGGCCGTTGCGCAAATTGACGACGCCGTTGTCGCCAAAATCGGCGCAGGGCTGGCCGGTGGCTGCATCCAGGGCGATCAGCCGGGCATCGATGGTGGCGATGAATATGCGCCGCTGCCCGTTGGGAGACTGCCATTGGGAGACGCCTCGGTTGGCGTAATCTCCGTATCCTTTGTCGCGTGGAACTTTGGAATCGTACGCCCAAATCTGATGGCCGGTCAGGGGATCGAGCGCGATGACGCGGCCGAGCGGCGTGCCCATGTAGATCCGGCCGTCGACGTAGAGCGGCGTTGCTTCGAACGCGGTTGGCCTTCCGTATTTAGGCTCGTACGCATCGCCGGTGCGGAAGGTCCAGGCAATTTGGAGAGAGTGCACGTTCTGGCGATTGATGGCGGTGAGCGGCGAAAAACGCTGGCCGCCGGGATCGTGACCATAGACCGGCCATTCGCCATTCGATTTGTTTTCCGAGCCCACGGACACGACCGCGAGTGAGATGACGGCGGCGAGGCTGGCGGTGATGCGTTTCGGGATGCTCATGTCTTCTTAATAGTAGCCGCTGGTTTTAGCGGAATGAACCTGGCCAATTCAAAGAGATTCGATCAGCTTGCGAAATTTTTCGTTTTGCATGAAGCGTTGGAAGGAGTCGTCCTTACTTGGGTCCGGCATTTGCTCGCCAGGGATGATGTTTTGTTTGTACTCGAACGCAGTCTTGAGATATTTGACGGTATTGTCGAGATCATTTCTTTCCGCGTACGTGCACGCCATGTTGTAGTAGAAGATCGGATAAGTTGGGTCCTTCGAGATTCCGTACTGGAAAACGTCTTCGGCGGATTTCAGATCGCCAGTAATCCCATAAGCCATTCCCAAATTGTCAATCAGCGTCCGCCAGAGCTTGGATTCCAGCTTGCGGTCGTTCTTCTCGAGGTCGAGCGCCTTTTGGTAGGGGCCGATAGCTTTGTCAAACTGGTTGTTGAGGAAATATTTGCTTCCCTCCATCAGAATAGGATGTGCTGGTGGCCTGGGAACCGCTTTCCGCAGTCTCATCCGTAAGGTGAACCGCCTGGAGAATGGAAGTGAATAGCGGCTGGTCCTTCGGTGTGTATTGCACTTTAGAAAGATGAATGTCGGCATAAACATCTTCTTTGGCTAGACAGCCAAAGACGTTTTTTTGGTGAAGCGGAATGCCTTCCGGTTCCTCAAAGGTAAATTCGGATATAGCCATCTCGCCGATCTGCGAGTCTTTGATGTCGACGGGGTTGAGCTTCGCGTTCCCTTTGTTCCGTTCGCGGAACACCTTCCGGCAGTTGTCCAGCGTGGCGAATCCATGGACTTGTTCCATAGTGATGGACAGCGTTATACCGGTGCGCGTATTCTCCGCTAGCAGGTATTTCTTGCCGTCGGGCTTAGTCTCGTCTAGTTGGACGGCGAAGCCTCGGACGTCCACCTGCACCGCCCACGGCTTGCCTGCAAGGAAACAGTTAGCGGACTCGTCTCTTTTCCCTTTTGAGCGTGCAGCGCATAGGCGCTTCCCAGGAGCAAGAGAAACAATGCAGTTTTGGCGAACCTCACGAGTCCCTTTCGTAAGCCTTGATTTTAACAATAGCCAGCGTTGATAGCAATGCTATCATTGATGCATGGGAAGCATTACAATACGGCGTCTGGATGACTCGCTGAAGGCTCGGCTGCGCGTTCGGGCCGCCCAGCATGGGAGATCCATGGAGGAAGAGGTGCGTCAGATCCTGAAGGCGGAGCTTCAAGGGGAGCCGAAGCGCAAGGAGAACCTCGCCGAATCGATCCGGCGTAAGATGGACCCACTTGGTGGTGTGGATTTGGTGCTTCCCCGGCGCGAGCCGGTTCGAAAGCCCCCAGACTTTAGAAAATGATTGTCCTGGATACGAATGCGCTCTCGGAAGCATTGAAACAGTCGCCCTCCGAAATTGTTCTCGATTGGCTCGCGGCTCAGGACCCCCGAGAGGTTTCATCACTGCGATCACGCAGGCAGAAGTGCTCTATGGAATCGAATCACTGCCCGCCGGCAAGCGCAGGGCGAACCTGGCATCCCCGTAGGACAAGCCTCGGGCTTGTCCAGTGAGCAAGCCGGAGGCTTGCCCTACTTCCCGAAGGCTGCGGAGTTCGAGTGATCAATCCTTGGGTGAAATGATAGCCGGTATTAGCGGCTGACGAAACGGTTGCCGGCGATGACGAAACGCAGTGGCCAATCGGCGCAGTGTGTGATTCCGATTCTCGGCGTTGTCAGCACTTCGATCGCAGGCTCGTTCGGAGGGCGGCGGACTTGGAGCGCGCTGGCTGTCAGATCGGCTCCGTTCTGCTTTCTTGTGATGCCCATCGCCAGCGTCAGTTTACCGGGACCGTTCGCGAGATCCTCCGGGCGTTTCGCGGATGGACGGCGGCGGCGCATGGTTGCTATTCCTGCGATCGGCTCCAGCGCGCGAATCAAGACGCAACCGGCTTGGCCTGCCGGTTCGCAGACAAAATTCAGGCATTCGTACATGCCGTAAATAAAATAGATGTAGGCATGGCCGGGTTCGCCGAAGATGACGCGCGTGCGATCGGTGACACCGCGCCAGGCATGCGCAGCGCGGTCATCCACGCCCAGGTAGGCTTCCACTTCGACGATTCGTCCGGCGGTCTTGCCATGCACCAGGATTTTGCCCAGGCAATCGCGGGCGACTTCAATGGCGGGCCGCGAGTAGAAATCGCGATCGAGTACGGCGGAGTCTTCCAAGAACTTGTGTTAACACATCGTCTGGTGGTTCGTCTTCTGACCGAAGGGAAAAGTCGGGCTGTTTTCAACTTCGCTAGAATAACAACGTATGGTGGTAGAGATTGAAGGGGTGACTCTTCATCTGGCGCATCCCGATGAGCTGACAGTAACTTGGGTGGGCCAGGAAGAAGTAATGCGGCAGTTGCTGGCTTCCTGGCTGGTGGTGGATCCCCAGGATGTCCCGATGAATCCGCGCCTGCTGGGTAAACCCGGGGTCGGAAAGACCACGCTGGCCTATGCAGCAGCCAAGCGCTTGCAGCGTGAAGTCTACATCATGCAGGCCACCGTGGATACGCGGCCGGAGGATCTGCTGGTGACGCCGGTGATCGAAGGCCAGTCGAAACTGCGATATGTGGCATCGCCGCTGCTGACTGCAATGATCCGCGGCGGCGTCGCGATTCTGGACGAAGGTAATCGCATGAGCGAGAAAAGTTGGGCGAGTCTTGCGCCGCTGCTGGATAATCGCCGCTACGCCGAATCCATCGTGGCCGGAATCAAAATCAAGGCGCATCCGCTGTTCCGGCTGGTGGCTACCATGAACGACGATGCTTCCACGTTCGATCTGCCGGAGTACATCCACTCGCGGCTCCAACCCCAGATCACCATCGATTTTCCTGAACGTCACGAAGAGTACGCAATTCTGAAGGAAAATGTCCCGTTCGGCGACGAACACATCCTGAACTACGTCACCGAGTTCCTGCAACAGGCCCACTCGGCCGATGAACGTTATACGGTCCGGGACGGCATCAACATCGCGCGTTTCGTGATGAAGCTCAAGGGCATGGAAAACAGCTTGGCCCTTGGGAACCAGAGCGAAGAGCGATTCCTGATGCGCACGGCAATCCTCGAAACTTTGGGGGACGAAGCGTTGCGGTATGTCCCGCGAACCTAGCATTTCCGAGGATTCGGCCAGCCTGCGGCGCGGCAACTTCACGTATTTTCCGGTTGTGCCCGGCCGCCTGGAGTTCAGTATCGGGTTGCGGCGGGCTATTCTCGAGCAGCGGCCGCGCTTAGTCGCGGTCGAGTTGCCGGGCTCGCTCGAAGACACCTACCTGCAGGCGCTGGCCCGATTGCCGGAAATGTCGGTGATTCTTTATCCCGATCCGCAGGATGAGGAGCGCGGTGTCTACGTTCCGGTAGAGCCGTGCGATCCGTTCACCGAAGCGGTCCGAACGGGTCTGGAAGTGGATGCCGAGGTGATTTTCATCGAGCCTGATTCAGGCGACCGGCCGCACCTTCCGGATGTCTATCCCGATCCCTATTCGATCAAGCATATCGGCGTGGAGAAGTACATAGAGGCTTACCGAGTTTATCCGCAAGAACGCAATGATGAGATCGCCGCCCACGCCGCCGGCATGGCCTGGAAGCTGCAGGGCGCCGATCCGCTAGCGCAGGTCTTCGTGGTGGTGTCCTTGAATTTGTTGGACCCGCTGTTGGACGCCATGGAGGCGCCGCAAGAACCGCCCAGCCGCCGCAAGCCGCCTGAGATCCGCCTGCTCAATCCCCATCCGGATTGCCTGGCCGAGATCACCCTCGAGTATCCGTACCTGCAGGACCGTTACGAGAAGTTCCGGCTGGAGATGACGCCCGATGAACTGATTGACCGGCCCAAAGTACAATTCGATCTGCTGCGCGAGTCCGAAAAGGAATATGTCAAGAATACGGGCGATAAGATCGAGTACTGGCAGCGCCGGATGCTGGCGCGATTCACGCGGAACCTCGCGTCCATCAGCGGCGACCTGGTAGCCGGAGTCTTCGATCTTGCCGTGGCGGCGCGCTCGGTGGTGGACGACAACTATGCCTACGAAGTCTGGCAGATGGCCAACCGCTATCCGTCCCAGAAGCCTGTCAGCGAACTGCTGGAGACCGTGAATCTCTCGGGCGACGAGATTTGGTTCAACACCCGCAAGATTCGGTTGCGCCGCCGGCTGCCCCGTCCCAAGCAGCGTATGCTGCCGCGGCACCTGACGGAGCGCAAGAAAGAGAAGTTCGAGGGCGAGTGGGCGCGCCAGACCGACGGGACTGCCATCTGCTCTTATCCGCCCGAGGATCTGTTGATCGAAGATTACGGCCGTTTTCTGAAAAAGAAAGCCAAGAGCGTGCTTTCGAGCGAGCGTAGCCGCACGGAGCCCTTCACTACCTCAATCCTGGACGGCATCGATCTACGCGAGACCATCCGCAATTGGCACGAGAACAAGATCTACGTGAAGCAGCTCGACCGGATTGCGGGTGAAGTGGGCGCCACCGTCGTGATTTTCGACGAAGATCATGACGACCGCTATCCGTATCTGACCACTTGGTTAGGCGAGCACCAGAACGAATCCGACATGGCGTTCTATTCCACGCCGCCGTTCGATCATCTGGTGGGACCCGGGATCGGGCGCGCCGAATACGGCGGATTTCTGATGACGCTTCCGCCGCGCCGCATGATTGATGTGTGGTCGGACGCCGATTACGATTTCGCGCAGACCAAGCCGGAGCGATTATTGCTGGCGGGTCTGGATTATTCGACGCAGCGTTACGTAGTATATGTGGCGGCCAAGCCTCCACGGTCGGTATTCCGTTCTATCGCCGGACATTTGAACCGCCGCATTGTATACATCCCGATCGGTGCACTGAATCCCGCGAAGATGAAGAAGATTCGCGTGGTTCACGTCCTGGATAGCTACGAGCGGCGCGACGGTGCGAAGGAATTTATCTGGTAGCGCCGTTCGAGGCGCGCAGTCAACAACTAGCTGGTCGTGGCTGCGGCAGTCATGCTACTGGCTACCTTGCTGAAAATCTTGCTGATGCTGGTTGCCACGCCAGGCATAATCGCGCCGGCGGAAACAGCCACAAAACCGGCCATCAAGGCGTATTCAATCAGGTCCTGTCCATGATTGTCAGCCCAGATTCTTAGCTTCCATATCAAATCGATAGCTGTTTTCATCCGGCTCCTCCAGTTAGCAAAGCTTGCATCTTGATTATCTCCCTTGGACCCTGTAGGGCCAATCAGGCAAAAAGCCTAGAGAATGAGTGAATTCTCCCTAGCAGCCTAATGCCTAGGGTTAGGATGATTTACTCCGTCCGTACTATCGGCTAGTTGCTTGACTATCTTTAAAGTAAGAGGATGAACGCAGCCGTCCTCACCGTATCGGTGAACTGGCCTGCTTTGAACAATTTGAGGGCCGGCGCCTGGGCCGGGCGGGACGATTGCCCCGTGAAGCTTAGCATCGGGCAAATCGTTCGGAACGTTGCCGTGCGCGTCAGGTCAGAAGCTGTGAGAAAATCGGCGAAAGCACCGACTCCCTCACGGTCGCGGCTCGGTACCGCGCTCTAAACATGGCATATTCTTTCCGAGCCGCGAGCGTAAGCGACCGGTGATTTTGATTTTTTCACGGACTCGTCAGCAAGGGGACTCGGCCCTACGTGGCGCGGCTCTTCGCCCGTATCTTCGAGGTCCAGTCCACAATCAGCTTCACGGCCAGTAGGGCACCGGATGCAGCCAGGCTGACTTCCAGCGGCGGCTTATGTTCGGCCATCAGAGAATAAGCCGTCAGACCCAGGGAAGCGAAGAAAACTATGTTGCTGACGATTGAAACCCCCCGGGATTTCTTGAGCGCCGGAACCGAGCTGACCCACTTCGGGACCTTGTCTCCGCAGCTAAAGCAAATCCGGTCTGTCTTCGTCAGAATTCCATTGCAGTTTAAGCAACGCGACGCCATGACCAATTAAAACGCGAAAGTTGTTTCATGTCGATGGAGCAGGTGTACTGTTACGAGCGATCCAGGTACTCGCTTCTCCCTGATACTGTGACTCCAGAGCTATGATGGACTCGAAAGCGATGACGCAACATCCCGGTGTGACACGGCGTGACATTTTACGGCAAGGGACTGGAGCAGCCCTCGGTATTTTCGCCGGGTACGCGCGCGCTGCCGGTACCACCAAACCCGATTTGTTGTCGCAATTTGAGTACGGCGAAGTCCAGTTTGCGCCCGGTCCACTGGCGCGGCAACTGGACGAGAACCGCGAGCTCTTGCTCAGTTTGAGCGAAGACAGTCTGCTGCGTCCATATCGTCTCCGCGAGGGGCTGCCTGCGCCGGGCCAAGACCTGGGTGGTTGGTACGATACCGATGCTTTCGCGCCCGGCTTCACCTACGGCCAGTGGATGTCAGCGTTGGCGCGTTTCTACGCTGCCACAGGAGACCAGGCCTGCCGCGCAAAAGTTAGCCGCATGATTCGGGGCTACGCGGCCACCATCGATCCCGAGGGCAAATTCTACATCGAGAATCGCTTTCCCTCCTATATCTACGACAAACTGGTCTGCGGCCTCATCGACGCTCATACTTATGCGAAAGATCCGCTGGCGCTGGATGTGCTCAACCGCGCTACCGATGCAGTTTGGAAGCATCTTCCGCCCAAGGCCATGCCGCATTGGGAAGCGCCCGTGAACAATCGCGAAGATTTTACGTTGCACGCTTGGGACGAAAGCTACACCCTTCCCGAGAATCAATTTCTCGCCTATCAGCGCAGCGGGAACGCTCGCTACCTTGAATTGGCGAAGCGTTTACTCTTCAATCAGGAATTCTTCGATCCGCTCGCGAAGGGTGAGAACGTTCTGCCGGGAAAACACGCCTATAGTCACGTAAACTCGCTGAGTTCGGCGGCCCAAGCCTATCTGGTTCTGGGAGATCCGAAGTATCTGCGGACCATAACGAACGGGTTCGACTTTATGCACCAGCAGAGTTATGCCACCGGCGGCTGGGGACCGGATGAGCATTTTGTTGTTCCAGGCAGCGGCAAGTTGGGCGAAAGCCTGGAAACCACGCACTCCACTTTCGAGACTCCCTGCGGCGCGTATGCGCACTTCAAGCTCACCCGCTACTTACTGCGGATCACGCGCAGCCCACGGTACGGCGACAGCATGGAGCGCGTTCTATACAACACCGTGTTGGGTGCTACGCCGCTTCAACCGGACGGATCGACGTTCTACTATTCCGATTACAATTTCCAGGGACAGAAGGTTGTTTTTGGCGACAAGTGGCCGTGCTGCTCGGGTACGCTGCCGCAGATCGCGGCCGATTACAGGATCAGCGCTTATTTTCACGATGACCGTGGCGTGTATGTGAATCTGTACACGCCGTCGACGGTGACCTGGACAAAGCCTGGTGTGCGCCTCGGGCTGCGGCAGATTACCGAGTATCCCTACGACAGTATCATTCGGTTGGACGTCACCGCTTCCCGAGCAGAGACATTCTCCGTGTTCTTGCGGATTCCTGAATGGGCCGAAGGAGCAAGTTTCACTGTGAACGGAACGCGCGATTCGCGCAAGCTCGAGACGGGAACATTCGCGGAAATTCGCCGGGAATGGAAGGCGGCGGATCGCATCGAGTTGGAGCTGCCGCTCAAGATGCGCCTCGAAGCGGTGGATGAGCAGCATCCCTCGACTGTAGCGCTGGTCTCGGGGCCGCTCGTTCTTATGGCTCTCACGGATGGCGCTGCGCCTCCATCGCCGCGCGCCGCGCTACTGGCTGCCGAGCCAGAATCTCCAGGCTCGCGGATCTGGACCGCCGGCGCATTGAAACTCAAATCCTTCCCTGATATTAAGGATGAGCAGTACAGCAGCTACCTGCGCGTCACCGCCAATTTGTAGCGCACGCAAAAGTGGGGCGGACCCCCTGGTCCGCGGCCGACGCCCACGTCGGCCTGTTGCTGGTATTTGTCAGGGCTTGAGGAAGCGGGTCCAGGGGGACCCGCGCGGACCAGGGGGTCCGCCCTGGGGTCCGCCCCACCATTAGCCGAAGTTTTCATTATGAGTGCGTGCGATACATCATCGCGCGTAATAGCCGGTCTTCGCGCGGACAGTCAATCCGGGATTCTTGGAGCGAATCACGATTCTGCGGAAATAACCATCGCGTTCGGTATTGGTGGAGTTGTAGGCCAGTTCGTAGGAGGAACGAAGCTCCTCGCCGATCTCGTGGAACGATTCTTTCAGATCCTTCTTTTCTGCGTCAAAATCTTCACCGCCGGATTCCTTGGCGATCCTCGCCATCACACTGGTCCCATACTTGTTCCGTGCTGTCAGTTTGCCGTGTCGGCCGTGTTGCGTGTAGCGGACGCAGAACAGCGGAACGTTTTCGATTTGAGATTCTTCAATGACGTCCAACATATGATGCGCGCTGGAATTGTCTTCTCCATCGCTGAAGATGATCAGAGCTTTGCGGCCGCTGGTACCGTCCGATAGTTTTTCGGACGCCGAATAGTAGATGGCGTCATAGAAAGCCGTTCCGCCCTCGCGGTCTTCATCCTCCGGCCCCATCTGGTCGAAGTGTCCTGACTCGTGCTCATAGCGCTTGAGTTCGTCCAGGATTTCGCTACTGGAAGAAGTGAGGTCGGACACCAGACGGATATGGTTTCCAAAGCCAACCAGGAATGCCCGGTCGTCTGGTTGAAGGACACGTTTCAAGAATGTTTCGAGATCGTGGTGGTGCGCTTTGACGAAATGCTCCTGGCTGCCGCTGGCGTCGACGATCAAGCCCAGCGTTAGAGGAAGATCGGCGCTGCGGGAGAAGAACGAAATGTTCTGCGGTACGCCATCTTCAAAGACCTCGAAATCATTCTTCGTGAGGTTCGCGGGCGAAAGGCCGGCATCATTGCGTACGCTGAACGTGACGTTGACCAGGTGAACATTGACTTTAATATGCGGTGGTTCCTGCGCCATGCAGACGAAAGCCAGTAGGGGAACGCATCGATATCCAGTCATACTTTCTCAACCTACTACGCGCGAGAACTGGCATCGAATGCAGTCCCCTTGCTTACGCGCGGGGCTGCAATTCAGCGTTGACGATTGCGTATGGTAGCCCCGCGCGTCAGCAAGGGGACGTAGTGTGAGAAACTTTCGCTATGTCCAAGAAAGTTCGATGGGGAATTCTCGGAGTGGCCAAGATCGCCACACAGAAGGTGATCCCGGCCATGCAGCAAGGCGAATGGTCAGAAATCGTGGGTATTGCCTCTCGCGATCTGGCGAAGTCCCAGCGGGCTGCAGCCGATCTGAAGATCCCGAAAGCATATGGCTCCTATGAAGAACTGCTGGCCGATCCTGAAATCGAAGCTGTCTACAATCCTTTGCCGAATCACTTGCACGTACCGTGGTCCATTCGCGCGGCCGAGGCCGGTAAACACGTGTTGTGCGAAAAACCGATTTCGCTGACCGTCGCCGAATGCCGCACGCTGATCGACGTTCGCGACCGGACCGGCGTAAAGATCGGCGAAGCATTTATGGTCCGGACTCATCCTCAGTGGCTACGCGCTCGGGAGATCGTGCGCTCTGGCCAGATCGGTGATCTGCGCGCCATAATGTGCGCCTTCAGCTATTTCAATCGCGACCCCGCCAACGTCCGCAACATTGAGGACTGGGGTGGTGGCGGACTGATGGACATCGGCTGCTATCCAATTCAGATTTCCCGCTTTCTGTTCGAGCAGGAACCGGTCCGCGTAGTTGGCCGGCTTGAGCGCGATCCGGAGTTTCACACTGACCGGCTGAGCTCGGCGATTCTCGATTTTCCCGCCGGCCAATCTGTTTTCACATGCAGCACGCAATTGGCGCCGTACCAACGCGTACAGATCTTCGGAACGAAGGGACGCGTCGAGATCGAGATTCCATTCAACGCTCCGCCGGATCGGCCGTGCCGTCTCTTTGTCGACAACGGCGCCGACGTATTCGGGAGCGGCATCAAGACCGAGGAGTTTGCGATTTGCGATCAATACACCATCCAGGGCGACGCGTTTTCCCAAGCCCTGCGAGAGGGCGGGGAAGTCCCGACACCGCTCGAGGATTCGCTTGGAAACATGCAGGTGATCGAAGCTTTGTTCCGCTCCGCGCAGGAAGATAGCTGGATTCCGCTACCGGCGTGATGTGGGGCAGGCTGGCAGCCTGCGCGGCGGTTGGTTACCGCCGCTGTCCAGTCTGGCCGATTGACAATCGGCCGCAGCTTAGCAAGCTGCCCTACTCGAAGCGGAAGGTGCGGGCTAGCACGTAGCCCGCGATCAGCGCAGCCACGACACATGCCACGATGTGCGGGATGACCGCTTCCGGCGAATCGCCGAAGCTCATCAGTTTGTGGAGCCCGTCCATGGCCCAGCCGGTTGGGAATATCAGCGCGAGGCTCTGGGTCCAGCGTGGCGTGATCTCGATGGGCCACCAGCAACCACCGAGGGCGGCCATCACATTGCTCGCGATCACGCCCAGGCCGATCACTTGCCCATCGCTGCGCGAAAAATTCCCCAGCAGCATGCCCAGCAGCGCGGCGAGGCTGGCGTAAGCGGCCAGTAGCGCGAAAATCGCGCCCAGATGATCGCCCCAGTGAACCTTGAACAAGATCGATCCGGCCGCCATTGCAAACAGGATCTGGATAAATCCGAGCGTAACTCGCGCTCCCCATTTCCCCAGCACCACCGCACCGCGCGACATCGGCGAGGATGCCAGACGTCTTAATATGCCTTGCCGCCGTTCCACCAATAGCGACACGCCGCCACTGGTGAACATTACCAACAATGTGAACATCACTAGCGTTCCTGGCACGGCCTGCTCGAAACCGATGGGCGGTTGCTTGCGTTTTCCGGCCGACGTTACATCCAGCGTTATCATGCGCGGTTGCTGGGCGAGTTGAGCGAAGGTCGCGGAGCTCGGCGTGCCGCCTTTGGATGAAATAGCTACCAGGTCGGCCAACACTGTGTAAACGGCGCGAGCGGCGCGCGTCTGATCGTAGTCGGTGTCGATACCAGCGCCATAGCGGGTCAGTTCCAACTTTACCGGCTTGCCCGCCATTACCGTTGCGGTGAAGCCCGGCGGGATGCGAAGCTCGCGGAAAAAGTTCTCGGTATGCACAACCTGGAAGTTACGCTGCTCCAACCGCCGGATGAGTTCATCTGCGAGGAACCCCGCGTCGGCCGGGACCAACACGGCGATGGGATCGCGTTTTTCGTGACTGCCAAAGCCGCCCGTTACGCTGCCGATGAAGTAGAAGAAGATAACCGGCATGACGAAAGTCCACATCCATGTTTCGCGGCGCGGCAGCAGATAGCGCAGATCGCGGTAAGTGATATATAGCGCGTCTCTCAGCATGCGGTCCTCCGTACGCGCCATCCAACCACCAGCCACGCGGCAGCGACAAATAGAATAACTGCGGCGAACGCAACTGGTGACACGGCGGCGCCGTCCAGGATTTTCTGAAGTTCGGTGACGGACCAGCCGTTGGGTGTCAGACGTCCGATCTGCGCAAAACCTTTCGGCATCAAATCGAAGGGGAAGAAGCTACCGCCCAGCATAGTGAGAGGAAGCAAGACGAAGTTGCTCAGCATGTTCGCCACGCGCTCAGTCGATGCGAGCGACTGCAACAGCATCATGAACAGATAGAGACCGGTGCCGGAGATTGCGATCCATAGAACCGCCAGCGGGAAGTTGGAGACTCGTAAATCTGCTAAGAAATGGGCCACGGCGAGCCCAAACGCTCCCACTAGCGCGAGTACAAGCAACACTGCGAGCAGCTTGCCGCCCAAAAAGGCGCCGAAACTGGCGGGAGTGGTAACTACGCGCCGGAGCGCTCCAGAGGTGCGCTCGCGCCACACGTCCGTTGCAAGCCCGCCGGCAATAAAAAAGACCGCCATATATAGCATGCCGGGCAGCATCAACGCGGCAAATCCGCCCGGCTTGTCGGTTTTTCCCTCGATCACTTTTGTTTCCAGTTGAATCACCGGCGGAGCAAGATACTTGCGCAGATCAGCAATAGCATGATTGAACTGGACGGAAATCTGAGCGATGCCGGCATCGGTGGGCGTCCCTTGCGCGGCCTCACGAAGTTGGGGACCGGCCACCATCTGCAGATAGAACGCGCTGTCGGTCAGCATGGAGAGCACTTGTTCAATAATGTCCGGCAGGATCCGCTGCGCTGGATTGCGGATCAATTGAAGCTTGGCCGGCTTTCCTTCGAGCAGCGCAGTGGTGAAGTTCTTGGGGATCACCAGAAGAGCAGACGCGTTGCCTTTATTAATGCGGCGCCGGCCTTCCTCGCGATCCACCTTTTCGATGCTGATCATGTTGCTCAGCGCTCCCTGGCTGAAAGCGCCGGCCAGGAGCGTCGCGCCGATACCTTGATCTTCATCTACGATCAGCAGCTTTCCGTTTGGGCGCGCATCTCCACGTCCGAAGATAACCACCAGCAAGAGCGCGATAAGGGTCGGGATGCCGAGCCAAGTGAGGAGCATCACTGGATCGCGCCGAATGCGGCGAAGATCCTTAACAGCGCTTGTGAAAACAAAACGCATGGCTACTCCCGCAGTTCCTTGCCAGTCAGCTTGATGAACAGGCTTTCCAGGCTTGGTTGTGTGAGCGTTGTGCCGCGGACTTCGCCAGCCGTATTGATGGCTGCGAAAAGGGACGGCAGACGGTGCGAGGCGTCGCTTACCGAGAGGGCCAGTTGTGTTTCATCGGACTGAATAATCTCCACGCCTTCTAAGTGCGACAGCGCTTCCCGCACGGCATCGGGTCGAAACACGCCCGTGAGACGGAGCAGATCGCGTTCTGCAAGCAAAGAGCGCAGTTCGGCCAGCGTGCCTTGCGCGATGATGCTGCCGTGATCGATGATGGCCAGCCGATCGCACAGAGTCTGGGCTTCCTCCATGTAGTGCGTGGTGTAGAGCACGCAGGCGCCAGCGTGCGCCTGATCGCGAACCAGTTCCAGCAGGCGAACGCGGCTTTGCGGATCCACTCCGACGGTGGGTTCATCCAGCAACAGGACTTTTGGTTGATGCACAATGCCACAGGCAAAGTTCAGGCGCCGTTTCATTCCGCCGCTGAATCGCTTGATCGGTTCCTTGGCGCGGTCAAGGAGCCCAGTTAGCTCCAGCACTTCCGTGATGCGGTCGCGAAGGAGAGCGCCGCGGAGACCTTGCGCGCCGCCCCAGTAGCCCAAGTTTTCGCGCGCTGAGAGATCGTCATAGAGTGCGATTTCCTGCGGCACCACTCCAATACTTCGCCGCGCTGCCACGCCGTCGCGGACCACATCGTGCCCCATCACTCGTATGTGGCCGGCCGTCGGAGTAAGCAGGCTTGAAATACATCCGATCGTGGTTGTTTTGCCGGCGCCGTTGGGGCCGAGCAGACCGAAGATCTCGCCCGGCTGGGCGGTGAACGTCACATCCTTCACGGCGGTAATGTCGCCGTACTGCTTTCGAAGCTGTTCGACCTCGATCATGTCCCTTTCAGAATAGATCCACTTGCTCTAGGCCGCGATGGAATTCGGACGAAGGGTTGTTTATGCAGGATGAGCGGCGTGCGCGTCCAGGATGGCCTGCAGCAGTCCATCCATGGTGAACTGCTTGGCCTCCACGTTGACGGTAAGCCCATGCTCGCGTACGGTCTCAGATGTCACCGGGCCGATGGACGCAATCCGAATCCCCTCCAATGCATCCCGTCCGGCAACAGCGACGCAATTCTTGACGGTTGATGAGCTAGTGAACGTAATCCAATCCGGTTTTCTAGCCGCCGAAAAAATCTCATGGGCGCGCGCAGGGGCGTCTTCTGGGATTACATTGCGGTAGGCATCCACCACCTCAATGTGAGCGCCCAGCTTCTCAAGCTCAGTGGGAATCAAGTCTCTCGCAACAGCCGCGCGCGGCAGCAGCACGCGTTTACCTTGTAGTCGTTCAGAGCGGAACGCTTCCACCAGGCTTTCGGCGAGGTACTCTTTGGGCATCAGGTCGACTTTCAAATGCAGATTCTCAATGGCATGCTTGGTTGCCGGCCCGATGGCGCAGATCCGAGCCTTGAACGATCGGAGATCCTGATCGGAGCGGTCCAACCGATCTATGAAAAATTGGACGCCATTCACGCTGGTGAAAATCAGCCAGTCGTAGAGAGCGAGGTGCCCGATGGCGCGATCCAGCGGGCCTGGATCCTCGGGTGGCTGAATGGAAATGACGGGCAATTCGATAGCGTCCGCGCCGAGCGAGCGCAGGCGCTCCGAAAAATCCCCGGCCTGATCGTGCGCGCGCGTCACCACGATCTGTTTTCCGAACAGCGGCAGCTTCTCGAACCAAGCCAGCTTCGAGTGCAATCCGGCCACTTCGCCGATGATCACAGTCGCGGGCGGCTTGAGATGAGCTTTTTCAATCTCGTCGGCGATAGTCGCGAGCGTGCCTGTAACAGTTTCCTGATTCGGCCGTGTCCCCCATCGCACAGCGATCGCGGGAGTCTCGCCGGAACGGCCATACGACATGATCGCGCGCGCGATTTCCCGAATGGACGCGATACCCATAAACACGACCAGCGTTTCCGATTGGCCGATTTTTCCCCAGTCGATGGCGGGGACATCGTGGCCAGTCACGAATGTCACCACTTTGGTATGATCCCGATGTGTCAGCGGCACGCCGCTGTAGGCTGCAATGCCGAGTGGCGAAGTCACGCCCGGCACCACTTCGTACGGGATGCCCGCCTCCACCAGCGCTTCCAATTCTTCACCGCCGCGGCCGAAGATAAATGGATCGCCGCC
>PMOK01000106.1:0-16664 GCA_003162425.1 Bryobacterales bacterium
ACCATTGGACGCGATATCTTGTATGGGTGAGCACGCTGGGGGACGGTATGCGGCTACGACCTATGGTGAACAACTTTCTGAAAGCCACATTGTTGTTGGCCGCCGTCTTACTGATGGGCGCGGCGATGAGATCGTTCGATCGAGCGGCTCCGCTCGAAACGGTATCGGAGACAACGGCGAACGTGAGTTTGGGCGCTCTCAACGGCGATGGGCATTTGGACATCGTGCTCGCCAAAGGCCGTTATTGGCCGTTAGCGGATGTGGTGCTCTTTGGCGACGGGAAGGGCCATTTCACCCCCGGTCCGCCGCTCCCGAATAAACCCGATCGCAGCTATTCGGCTCCGCTCGCCGATTTGAATGGAGACGGCACGCTCGACATGGTTATCAGCAACGACGCGCCGGACCCGAAGGTAATTCTGCTGAACGATGGCACGGGCCATTTCCGTTTGGGTGGAACTTTCGGCGATCCGAATTGGCCCACGCGGAACGTAGTTCTGGCGGATCTGAACGGCGATGGTTCCCCCGATATTGCCGTCGCCAATCGGCCCGGGCCGAGCTATGTCTGCTTCAACGACGGCAAAGCCCATTTCAAGTGCAAGGAGCTCGGACGGGAAAGTTCAGCCACCATCCTGGCCGGCGATATGGATGGCGACGGATCTCAGGATCTTATCGTGGCTTGCCGGGACGAATGCCAAAGCGTGGTGTATTTTAACGACGGCCACGGGAATTTCACGCGCAAACAACCTTTTGGACCCGCTGGATCATCCACGCGCGCCATGGCGGTTGCGGACTTCGACGGGGATGGCCGTCTGGATATTGCGGCTTGTCATGAAGGCCTGGGGCTGTTCGTCTATTTCAATACTGGTAAGGGCCAGTTCGATCCGGGTGTCAAGATTGCGGGAACGGACGCGCTGCCTTACTCCATGCTGGCCGCGGATCTGAATAAGGATGGCCGACCTGAGATCATCGTCGGCTATGTCGGTGCGCCGGGCGCGATTTATTTCAACGACGGCTCGGGCCGAAAGTACAGCCGCGTTGCTTTTGGCGACAGCCAAGGCGCTATTTACGGGCTTGCGGCTGGAGACCTGGATGGCGACGGCTACCTGGACATAGTGGCGGCGCGGTCGGACGCCCCGAGCATGGTTTTTTTCAGCCGGCCTGTCCAGTAGTGGAGCATGACAAGCCAGAGGCTTGTCCTACGTAGGGCAAGTCTCCGACTTGCCGATGACAAGCCAGAGGCTTGTCCTACACTCAGGGCGTTAGAATAGGGTATGTCTGACGTATTGCGCATCGCTGGCCGTGATTTCAGCTCTCGGCTGTTCGTGGGTACCGGAAAGTACCGCAGCTTTCAGGAGATGGCGCGGTGCCATGCCGTTTCTGGCGCCGAGGTGGTGACGGTTGCCGTGCGGCGCGTCAATCTGACGGACAAATCCAAGGAATCGCTGCTGGATTATATCGATCGCACGCGCATGTTCATCCTTCCAAACACAGCCGCGTGTTACACCGCCGATGAGGCCATCCGGACGGCGCGCCTCGCGCGGGAAGTTGGATTGTCGAACTGGGTGAAGCTCGAGGTGATCGGCGATCAGAAAACGCTATTCCCGGATAACGAGGGGTTGCTCGAGGCCACGCGGGTGCTTGCGGGTGAGGGCTTTGTGGTTCTGCCCTATACCAACGACGATCTGGTGAACGCGCGCAAGTTGATTGATGCAGGCGCGGCTGCGGTGATGCCGCTAGCGGCGCCGATCGGTTCGGGGTTGGGCATCCAGAACGCCACTAACCTTCGGATTCTTCGGGAAACCATTACTGAAGTGCCGCTAATTGTGGACGCGGGCGTGGGCACGGCATCGGACGCGGCTATCGCCATGGAGCTGGGCTTCGACGGCATCCTCATGAACACGGCCATCGCTGAAGCGGAGGACGCCGAGAAGATGGCGGAGGCGATGAAGCTGGCGGTGGAGGCCGGGCGGTTGGCGTTTCTGGCGGGGCGTATGCCGAAGAAGCTGTATGCGAGCGCTAGTAGTCCGTTGGCGGGCGTGGTGCGGTAAACCAAAGCCTAAAAGCTTGTTGGCCACGGATGCACACGGATGGACACGGATAACTCATTAAATTAATCCGTGTTCTCGCAGTACCGCGTCTACTTCGGGTTGGCCGGTTGGAAGATCCACTGTTGGGATTGTCGCGCTTGCGGCGATTAACAGGCGTGCGACTTGGACGTAGTCGCCCCCCGGCTCATTGCAGTTGTGGACGCCGTGTCCAAACCATCCTGGCGGGGTTCCATGGAATTGCTGATCTTCGATTGTCAGGGATGCGCCGTGAGCCAGTAGGATCTCGACGATATCGGGATAACCTTTCCAACAGGCCCAGTGCAAAGCCGTGCCTCCCAAGTCTCCGCGGGCGTCCACAGGCAGGCCCGCGGCCAACAGCACTCGAACTGCTGTCGTGCGATGGCTGGCCGTGAGATCCGGGAGCAGGCGATCGGCGCCAGGTGATGCAGCGATGTCCGGATGCGTGGCGAGCAAGCGATCCAGTTCTTTGGGATTGGCTTTCGCGCATGCGCCCAGAAAGCGACGCCTTGCGGCATCACAAGAACCAAGTTGGTTTCGGCATAGCGAGCGACGTCGGAATAGTTTGACCAGTCGCGAAAACTGCCTCCGTTGCCGTGGAGCAAATATACAACCGGAAGCTGGCGATGTGCCGTGATGATTGCGGGGAGGATCACGCGGTATCGCATTTCACGGCTAAGGGCTGCGCTGCGAAAGGTTACGTCACGCAAAATGACGTTCGAGCTGATGCGGGGATGATCAGGCGGCTCCGCGTCTTTATTGCGGCAACCGGCGAGCAGGAACAGGGCGAACCACAGAACGAACGGCTTATTGGCCGCGAATGAACGCAAATTCCGGGCGCCGCGGTCCTCATTGCTTTACGGCTTTCGGCCTGGGATCAGATAGCCCTTGCGGGCGCGGACTCGTCCGGTGGGATAACGGCTCAACGCCTCTGGGCTGAGATCCACCTTCACTTGCCTCTGTTCGCCCGGATTGCCTGGCGGCATGGCGTAATACAGGCTGTAGCGGAGGCGGATCCTGCGCATGGTGTCCCGAAGCGCGTCGCCCGGATCGTCGGCCTTGATGGTGTCGCCGCCGGTCTTCTCCGCAACTCCGGCCATGCCCTCCTGGATCAGAATTGTCAGTGGGCTCGATACCAGCATCGCGGTCCTCACCGCAGTCTCTCCGGGGCTGCGGATGATCAATCCACTCAACAGCGCGTCGGCTTCCCAAAGATGATGTACCACTGTGCTCGCTCGCCGCGAACGCTGGCCGTAATTGTCGGTTAAGATCAGCACCGCCCGGCGCCGTTCGGTGCGGGGCTCCCGCAAAAAATATTCGGCTGCGTCATCCACGCCGGCCAGAAGGCGGGTTCCACCGCCGAACCTTCCGCCAACTACGTCGTCGTTAATGGTCCTTGCCACCGCACTTAGATCGTCGGTGAAGGGCGCCACGAGTGTACTGCTTCCATGGAACGTCATGACCGCGACGCGATCGCCCGTGCGGAGTTCGGCGAGCGCCTTCCGGGATGAGGACGCTACTTTTTCGATCTTGGGCCGCATGCTGCCGCTGATGTCGAAGAGCAGGATCAGGTCCAGCGGTTCCACATCTTGGGAAAAATAGAGGATATGCTGTGGTACCCGATTGTCCGTGATCAGAAAATCTTCTTTGTGAAAGCCAGACAGTGGTCCAGCTCCATCAGTGACCTCGGCATCCACATGAACCAGAGACACGCCGGTTCGAAATGCAGGAGGTTCTTGAGCACAACAGAGGACGGCCCCGAGGAGGCACGCGGTCAGAGTACGCAGGATCACTCCTCAAGGATCGCAAAGACCCGCAGTATGACGCTTATCTGACGAATTCGTAACGTTCGAGAGTGGCTGCGATCTCGGCTTTTCTGGCAAATCGCACCACTTTGCCGATGCAGTGTAACCGAACACGCTCCCCATCGGGTGGCGAGGTTGGGAGGGTGATGACGTACTCTACTGGCTCGCCGATGTGGAGGTCGGCCTCCGATTGGAAGAGAACACCGGCGGAGCTGAGATTTTTCGTTTCACCATGCTGGGAAAGAGGCTCTGCGCCGCTACGGATCAGTTCGAACGGGAGTTTGAGATCGAATCGGCGGGCTTTACGCTGTTCCATAGTGGTCGTATTGGGGTTACATCAGTGTTACGTCTTCGACTCTACTCTGAGAGTGTGCCTAAGGTCAATAGCTGAGATGCCAGTACGACTTATATAAGTTCCAGTACTGGTTTGAGAATCCGGGCCTTAGGAACCCGGTAAGTGTGGCACAATGAGAGTTTTCACTGGGCATGCACGAGCTTAGCTTAGAAGAGCAACTCCAAAAAATGCGCGCGGACTGGGACCAACGGGCCCGGGAAAATGCCCGTCACTTCGTGGACACCGCCAACGAGGATTGGACGGACGAAGAGTTTTTCGCCTCTGGCGAGAAGACCGTGGCCGAGGAGATTCTGACGGACCTGGGCAACATCTGCCAGGGGAAGGCTCCCGGAGAGATGCGAGTGCTCGAAATCGGGTGTGGGGCCGGGCGGGTCACCCGGGCGCTGGCGAGGTTTTTTGGCGAGGTCCACGCGGTGGATGTCAGCGGCGAAATGGTGCGGTTGGCAAAGCTGGCGCTCCAGGATCACCCGAACGCCTCTGTCTACCAAAACAACGGCAAAGACTTAACGGTGGTACCGGAAATCCCGTTCGATTTCGCATTTTCTTCCATCGTGTTTCAGCACATTCCGAGCCGCGAGATAATCGAGAACTACGTCAGGGAAGTGCATCGCTTGCTCCGTCCTGGAGCGCTCTTCAAGTTCCAGGTTCAGGGCGCCATGATGGGTCCGACACGGCCGGATGATACCTGGCTGGGCGTACCGTTTTCCGAGCGTCAGGCGAGCGACATGGCTTTCCGCTGCGGTTTTGATCCTCGTTACCGNNGCTGCTGCCACGGACTTGGATTGGGGTTCGGACTCGGTTGCCGCGGCCCTGCGGGCTTCCCAGTATTGTGACATTCTTTTGGACACCTGCTGACGCTCTTCGGGGCTCATGCTTTTCCTGCCCCTGCGGCTACTCGGCCGCGATCCATTACCCAGACGTGCTTCCAAGGCGGCTATTATGACATCCAGCCTTCGTTTTTCTTCGTGTAACTCACGCAGAGCTTTGTTGACGTCCATCGCGACAGTCCGAATTATTGGGTAATCCTTTTAATAAAGGTCCGTAGTGGAGTTTTCATAATAGAACGATTCTGGAAAGAAATCCAGCCTTTTTTTCTACTAAGGAATGGCGCGGATTTTGATGTTGCGGAACCAGACCTCATCCCCGTGATTCTGCAATGAGATGGGACAGGCGTGCTTTGGCTGGCCAGCCAGCAGGTTGTAGACCGGGGAGTTGGCGCTCCAGCGTTTCGCGATGTGATCCTTCACCTCCTGCGCGCCGAGATCGGCGTCCACCACCTTGACGTTGTTCAACCACTGCTCGATGTGATTGCCTTTGAGAACGATGCGGGAGTGATTGAACTCGCTCACGGGGCGGGTTGCGTCGCGCTCAGGGGGGACCATGTCGTACAGCGCTCCGGCGGTATGGCTCAGGCCGGCGCGGGCATCCGAATTGCGCGCGTTGTCGAGGATCTGGTACTCAAAGCCGATGACGTAGTCCTGGCCTTTGGCGGGCCGGTCCGTCCGGCGGTCCCGCAATGAGAGATTCACCAGGTCTTCGAATCGGCCAATATGTCCGCTGCGCAGGAACACGTGATCCTGGATGCGATACTTCACGCCGCTGTTGCCTCCGGTTGAGATGCGCCAATCGAAGACTAGTTCAAAGTCGCCGAAGGTATCCTGCGTGAAGAGGTCTTCGGTGATCTTGGGGTTGGCGTGCGCCTTCAGACAGCCGTCCTCCAGCGTCCAGGCATCGCCGGCGGGATTTTTCTGGCGCGGATCGTCCCACCCGCTCATGTCGTTTCCGTTGAAGAGCAGCTTCCATCCGTCTGATTTCTCGGCGGGCGTGAGCTGGTTCTCCTGCGCGGTGAGCGCGCCGGCCAATATAAGAGTGAAGAGCGCGAATCGGTTCATAGGTCTAGCGTGTCACATACGGCCACTTGTTGATCAAGTGCAGGTGGTAGTGCGCGAATACGAAGTAGATGGCAGCCGCAATCATCAGTGTGATGACGGCGATCCGCAGCACGGGTTTCCACGGGAATTGCTTGCCCTCGCGGCGCAGCACCAGGGCGAATCCACAAAACACTCCCACAAAATATAGTGCGCACATGGGAATGGCGAACAGCATCAGGTTGAAGACGTCCGGAGTGGGCGTAATGATGGCGGCTGCGATGACGATGCCGAGAATGGCGTAGCGCGAATGGCGCAGCAGGAACCGGGGAGATGCCAGGCGCAGCAAGGTGAGCAGGAAGATCAGAACCGGCAGCTCGAAAACCAGTCCCACGCCGAGGGTGACGTTCACGAACAGATCGAAATATTCGGTGATGGAGACCATGGGCGTGACGCTGTTGCTCATGCCGATGCCGAGTAGAAATTCCAGGCCGAAACGAAACGCCAGGAAATAAGCGAACAGGCCGCCGGCGATGAATAGGCCGGCGGTGATCAACACGAACGGAGCAGCCCAGCGGCGCTCACGCTTGTAGAGACCGGGTGAGATAAATGCCCAAACCTGATAGACAATCCATGGTGAGGCTATAAAGACGGAGCACAGCAACGGCAACTGGACCCAGATGATGGAAAAACTTTCCATGGGTGTGATCTGCACCAGACGCGGCGGAACGACTTTCAGATGTTTCAAAGCAGAAACTGCCGGCTCGCTGATGATGTCCCATAGCTGACCGGCGAAAACCAGGCTGAGGACGAAAGCAAGCCCGAGCCCATAGAGCATTTTGAGGATGCGGGAGCGCAGCTCTTCCAGATGCTCCATGAAAGACATGCGCAGCATGCCTTGCTCTTCGGGATCGTCATCGGTCGGCGGTGGAGGTGGCGGCGGCAGCGCCGGGGGACGCGCGCCACCGCTTTGTACCACCACTGCCGTTGTCTCCACTACGGGCGCAGGCAATTCCGCAACAGGAGGCGGCGGATGGTGCACCTCGTGGACCTCAGACGATACTTCTCCCTCGGGAGAAGGTACTCCCTGCTTTTCTTCGTCCATGTTTGGGTTACTTCAGTCTCTTACTAGCTATTAACGGAATGCGATTCCGGCGCCGGTGCGCTCGCGGAAATCCGCGGGACGGTTCCATTGCCGGGTGCTTCATGAGAGACCGGAGATTCAGCGCCCTGAGGTGCGGGTTCGCTTACAGTGGATGGATTTGCTGCAGTGGATGAATACGAATCGGCGGACGTGCCCGGTTCGTAAGAAGGGGAGCCGTACTCGGTGTAGTGGTTGTAAATCTCGTTGGTGTAACCGCTGGTGATTTCCTTGATCGACTCGTGTTCCTTTTCCAACTCTCGCATGTGGCCTTCGAACGTGGCCTTGAGCTCGCTCTGAGCACGGCGAAACTCAGTGATGGCTTTTCCGATCGTCTTGCCTAGTTCGGGCAATTTCTTGGGGCCGAACAGGACAAGCGCGACGAGGAAAATAACGACCAGTTCCTGCATACCGACAGGACCCATGGAAAAACCTCCGCCTTTATGATAGCAAGCTATACGTAGGACAAGCCTCTGGCTTGTCCGGGCAAGCCGGAGGGGTGCCCTACTTAGCGCTAAAATAGGCGCGTGATCAGAACTTTGTGTCTTTCGTGTATTCTGCTGACGGCCCTGGTTGGCCAGGTACCGGACCACATTGATATCGATCTCGACGGCAAGCCTTTCGCGACTTTTCATTCCGGCGTGGCGGAAGGAAGACCTTACCTGGCGCCGCTACGCTCCGCGTCCGGCAAAATCATCACGCGGCGTTTTCCCATGGAAATGATCGATGGCGAAAGCCGGGACCATCTGCATCATCGCGGCCTGTGGTTTTCCTATGACGACGTGAACGGCGTGAAGTTCTGGGAGAACGATCCGTCTTACAAAGACCCACAAACCGGACGAATCGTCGCCACCAAGGCGGAGTGGCGTCCCGCTTCGAAGACTTTGGAAACGGTTTTCAATTGGAACGATCACGGCGGCAAAACGGTGCTGGTGGAGCATCGGATGATGACGTTCCGCTCGAGCCCAACCTTACGTATTATCGATTTCGACATCACGCTGACGGCGCCGGAAAAAGTCGTTTTCGGGGATACCAAAGAGGGCGCGTTCGCGATCCGGCTGGCGGACGCTCTCACGGAAAAGAGCGGGTCCGGGAAGATGGTGAACGCCGAAGGTAAGCAAGGCATGGCCGCCATTTGGGGAAAACGTTCGAGCTGGGTGGATTATTCGGGCACCGTCGACGGCGAGAAGCTCGGCATTGCCATTTTCGATCATCCTTCGAATTTCGGATATCCCGTGCATTGGCACGCTCGGGATTACGGATTGTTCGCCGTGGATCCGTGGGGGCAGCACGCTTTTGATCCGGCCGCCGAGGTAGCACATACGAATGTTCCGGCCGGAGGGTCGCTGCACTTCCGATGGCGGGTAGTAATCCACGAGGGCGACACCGCGAGCGCGCACATCGCCGAGTTATACCGCGAGTTTGCGAAATAGGGCTTGACGCCGGTCAGATGTGGTGCTGCTTTTCTAGCATAGTGCTGCTAATACAGCATTAGATCGGCATGGCGTCCAAACAAACACACACCACTCTGAGCCGCCGCGAGCGGCAGATCATGGACATCCTGTATCAGCGCGGACGCGCCAGCGGCGCGGAAATCCATGCCGCGCTGCCGGATCGGCCCAGTTATTTCGGCGGTGCGGGCAAAGTTACGGGTGCTCGAAGAAAAGGGACACGTCCGGCACGAGGAAGAAGCGCTGCGGTATGTCTATATTCCTACGCTGCCACGCGAGCGCGCCAAGCGATCCGCGCTGAGTCACATGCTTGAAACGTTCTTTGATGGATCCGCCGAACAGGCCGTGGCGGCTTTGTTGGATCTTAGCTCCGCGAAGCTGTCGAAGCCAGAACTCGACCGGCTGGCGCGGCTGATTGAAGAGGCCAAGGCGAAAGGAGATTGGAAATGAACTCCTTCTTGATGGAT
Organism: Bryobacterales bacterium; assembly: GCA_003162425.1. Lineage (GTDB taxonomy): Bacteria > Acidobacteriota > Terriglobia > Bryobacterales > Bryobacteraceae > Palsa-89. The sequence goes on from PMOK01000106.1 coordinate 9,154, forward strand.
CAGGCCGTCCGGGCCACGTTGCTATTGATTGCGGCTTACCTGTCGGCGTTTGCGATGCGCCGAGCCTCCGCTTCAGCGCGACGTATGGTGTGGATCGGTGCGGCCGTGTGTTTGCTGGCGATGCCGGTGCTGTCGTTGCTCGTGCCGCCGATTGGCGCAGGCCGGGTTGTCGCCGCGCCCGCTACCGTTGTGATGAGGGTCAGCCCCGCTCGAACCTTATGGCGCTATCAGCCCATGCTATTGAACGGTCAACCGGTGGAAGCGATAATGACGATCACGGTGGACTTCCGACTGACACCGTAACGCCACCATTCAGAATCGATCGCCGCGCAGCCTCGATCACCTGTTCGTTGTAATGGCTGTTGGCCGGTGTCGCCGCAATTCCTTCGCGATCGATCTCTTGAATTGCACGCTGTTGGTCGAGTGCGCTTTCCACTCGGAGGCAGCAGCGGAACAGATATTCAATGGACCGGTAGCCGTACCCGACTGGCGTCAACGCGCCGCCTCCCAGATCGACGTATTGAAAATAGTCGGGGCTCGGCTCGGCATAGATAGTTCCGCCGGGCGACTCTGGCCGGCGAGCGTAAACGTATTCGAGGCCCCGATATTGATCCGAGTGACGCAGCAGCGCCCCGCTATCCTGCGCCGAACAGTGGAGCGTCAACCCTTGGGTGTTGGTGCCGGGCGCGTCATCGGGAAAGCTCAGCGAGTTTTGTACGTTGAGGCACGCGCCGTTGCTCCAGATGACGCGCGCATCGGTCCAGAGGTAGCCTTCCTGGCCGTTCGGATATTGATCCGCGATGCCGTAGACGCTCACCGAAACAGGCGTCAAGCCCGTGATGAAGTGCACCAAGTCCACGTAATGACAGCCGATGTAAGTGAACGCGTCCGAGTTCTCCTTGGTGCACCAATTTTGAAAGTTGGAGTGGCGATAGTACCACTTCTCCATCAGGCAGGCCGTGCCGAGACGGAATTCGCCGAAATCGCCGGCTCGATATTTGCGCCGGGCCATTAAGCTGCGATCGTCGAAACGCTTGTGATATTCAACGCCCACGAACAGGCCGCGTTTCAAAGCCTCGTGCTGGATGATTTTGGCTTCCGATGCCTTCAGCACCAGCGGCTTCACCGCCAGCACGTGCTGATCGTGATCGAGCGCGGCCATTATTGCGTCAAAATGTAGTTGGTCGGGAAGAGCAACCACAACCAAATTGCGCGGCGGCATACGGGCGATCGTTTCGCGATATGGATCGGTTGACGCGCGAAAAGTCTGCCCGGGGAATGCCTGCTGAATCTGCTCGGAGGCTGCCAGCGCATCCAGCGTGCTCTTGTGGCGCGCACACACTGCAATCTGTTGCACCAGGCCCAGCCTGTGAAGCTGATAGAACGACGGCAGAATCTGATCGTGCGCGATCATCCCGCCGCCGATAATGTTTATTTGCATTGAGCTTCGAAAGCCTTTTCCAATACGGCCGTGCTCTCGAGAATCGCCTCTTCAGTAATCACAAGCGGTGGAGCAATCTTGACCGTCGCGCCTCCGAATCCGACGGGAGCGAACATCAGCACGCCCCGTTCGAAACAATGGCGCACAATCTCCCACGCAAGATCCGCATCGGGGGTTGTTGGACCATCTTTGACGCAGGCGAGACCCGCCACGAGACCACGGCCTTGCACCACACCGATCTTTGGAAACCGGCTCTGAATTTCGCGCAGGCGCCGGTGCAATACGTTGCCCATCTGGCACGCGTTTGCTGCCAGCTTCTCGTTCACCACCAGGTCGATGGATGCAAGCGCCGCCGCGCAACACACCGGATTGCCGGTATGTGTGGACGTCATGGCGCCGATGGGTTGCGAATCCATAATCTCCGCGCTACCCGCGATGGCGGCCAACGGCAGCGAGCTCGAAATGCCCTTTCCGAAAAGAGCCAAGTCCGGCACAATGCCATAGTGCTCAAAGCCCCACATGGTACCGGTTCGGCCAAAACCCGCCTGCACTTCGTCAAGGACCAAGAGCGCTTTGTGCTGATGGCACCATTGGCGAAGCGCACGCATATATTCGTTCGGCGCGAAGGCGGCGCTCGCGCCCTGATAAGTTTCCATCAGCACGGCCGCAACGTTTTGTGGATCTACGTCCCGTTCGTGGAGGCAGCGCTCAAAATAATCGAACGACGTATCCGAAGTGCGGAAGCCATCCGGAAAGGGCACCTGCACGAAGCCTGGATCAAGATTGCCGATCCATTCCTTCAGATATGGAATACCGCCGGCCTGCTGCGCGCCTAGGGTTCGTCCGTGAAAGGCGTCGGAATAAGAGACGATGATATTTTTCGCGCGGCCGCCGGTCCGAAAACCGTGCACGCGGCTGAGCTTGATGGCGCATTCCACGGTTTCGGAACCGGTGGTGAGCAGGAACACTTTCTTGAGCGGCTGCGGAAGCAGTTCCGCGACTCGCTCCACCAGGCGCGCCCGAATCTCGCTGGGGAATCCGTAATTGGTGAGCAGCCCGGACTGGGCCTGTTGGACGATGGCGTCGATGATCTCGCGCCGCCCATGCCCGGCATTCGTGATGAGCACTCCGGACGACCAGTCAATCCAACAATTGCCGTAAGCGTCGTGCACCTGAAAGCCTTCAGCGTGATCCCACACCACGGGCGGCTGGCCGCGCATCGCCAGCGGCTCATAGCGATGCAACTTTTCGAGGATCGGCAGTGATTCAGGAACGGGCAACTTAGTGGCGATGCGCCGCAGGTTGGTATCGACGGAGGGAACTGCTTCGGGCGTTAAAGGGAACTCACGAGCCATGACGGATATTTTCGCATCGTTTGGTGGGGAGCCGTTGTAGGTTCACTCCGGCCTACAATGTAATATCATGCGCCGCGATACCGCGCAGACCCGCGCGAAGAACGGGGCGACGACTGCCGACTCCTGGACCAGATCACCAACACCTTCGCCTTGCTAGCGTGGCTCCGCGCCCGCCCCCACCGGATCGACGCCGAAACAATAGACATTGTGCGAGTTGTTGGGACTGAAGGCGTATTCACCGGCGGCCAGATCCCGGATAGGCGTCAGGCCATACGTGGAGTCGCCGACCTTGGTGACGTTCAAGAACATCGTCGGCGGAGCGGTCGAATTTCCGGAGTCGGATTTGCTCCGCCGGATGTTGCTCCTCGTTTCCAAAGGCAACAGGGTGTAAATGCCTGGGTCTATTCCGTTCGCGAGTTGCACGACAAACAGCAATTTCTGCCCGCTCTGTAACCGAACCGGAGACGTGGGGCCATCCATCTCCCAGTATTCGCCGCGGTCGCCTGTTCGCGCCGTTCCCCAGTTTCGTTCTAGCGGTATAAGCGCTCCAGACTCGTTCTGAAAGTAAACCACTCCGATCAACTCAGGTTGAGCACCACTGTAGATCGGGATTTTCGGAGGAGCTTGCTGCTCGGCTGCCGGCGGAGGAGGAGGGGCGACCGGTACAGGAGGCGCGTCGGTGGCCGTCTCCCGTAAGGAAGCACGTGCAGTCTGAGGTCCGGCTTGTGAAGCGCCTGTCTGCTGATTGTCGATTACCACTGGCTGCGTCAGCTTGTACGTGAACCGTGTCTCGGGCGCAACCTCGACGCCTTTTCTTGTCATGATTCCTCCGGTCGCGCCGGCGAGACCACCGATGGCAGCGCCTATGCCGGCTCCCGCGCCTCCGCCGACAGCGGCTCCAATCGCCGCTCCTGCGCCCGCGCCGGCCGCAGTCCCAATCGCGGTCCTCTTGGCCCGTGATCCACTTTGGGAGTCGACCTTGTCCGTGTTTACTTCCACCCTCTGTCCGTTGACCGTCACCGCAACTAGGGTGATGGCAAGAGAGGCACGTTTGAACTTCGGATTTTTTACATCGGTTACTCGCAAGAAGGCGCTCGCGTTCGCCGGCACAACCGTAACGCCGTCCACGACAATGGGATCGTCCAGATTCGCGGCATACTCTCTATTCAAGCTGGCGGTCTTCGAATCGATGCGGTCAACGGTGCTAATGGCAATCTCGGTACCAATCGGGAGTGTGATACTTTGCGGTTCCGCTGGCGCGGGCGAAGGTGCCTGGGCTAGTAGCGCACAGTTGGCGCCAACCAGCAGGCAGATCTGGCCGAAGGTGAGCGGCGAAGTTCTTGTCATCAGGGTCCTCCTAGATTACGGGGTTGCAGTCCAATGCACAACGCAGTGCTTCTGCGGGCCGGAGCTTTTGTTTCTCACGATCAACTTTTGTGTCTGTCCGTCGCCAGGCGCCAGGCGCGCGTCCCAGGTTTTTGTATCGTAGTCGAGTTGCATTTTCACCAGCGGCACATTGCGGAACACGTATTCGGCGTTCTGCGGAATCACGCCACCCCCGCATTCCAGAGTTCCGGACCTCGGTCCGTTGTAAGGTGGCGGAGCCGAACCCGCCGGCGGCGAAGGTCGAGGAGCGGATTGAAGTGATGGGCGGACGGGAGTGGAATTGACCGCCGCGGGCGAAGTCACAGGGACGTCACTGGCGCGCGATCGAGCGATGGACGCTGTCTGATCGCCCGTGGGAGTGCTTTCGTTTACCGCAGGCCGGGAGCGCGGCGAACTTCTGCGGGGGCTCTGCTGCTCGTTCGCTATACCGGGGACGTCCGATCTGAGATCGGCCAGCCAGCGCTGGGCCGCATAGCTCTTTTCATGATCGCTCCCATGCAGGTCCTGAGCCAGAAGACTCTCGGCTACGCGGCGGTAATGAGGCAGGATCTGGAGAGCGTTCTTCTTCCACGTTCCTACATCCGGCATGTCCAGCAGAATTCTGCACACCGTCTCCGCCTCCGGCTGTGACAGGTTGGGCGTCCCTCCGAGCAGATCAGCCAGGAAGGGCTGCGCGCTTTCCGGAAAGCGCGTCATAAGGTTCACGAACATCGGCGCGTATTCGGGACGGAAGGCCGCTTGACGCTGTTGGCGCCACGAAAACTCGATCACTCCCACGGCCACGCGCGAATCGGCCAGCGGTTCCATCAGCTCAGGCAGATTCGCTCTGCCGTCCTTCTGCCAGGCCGCGATCAGTTCGTCATCGATAAGATCTCTGTACCACGAGAGCAGCCCGCTCAGCGTTTTGACGGTTTCCGCGCGATTCGCCGGATCAACTGCTTCGAGCAACGTCCTGATCTTCTGGCGGGCAACAGTTGGCGGATACGGGGGAGGCCCGACCACCTTAAACTGCGCATTGGCGGTCATTATTGTTGCAATAAATGCGAAGGACCAAACGTGTAGGTGGCGATCCATGAGTCGAACCTGGACGCGGAGATTAGTGCCATTTATTCTACCGCGATCGGGCCGATTAACGCTTGCTCTTTATCCATCAGGTGTCCTGAATTGTTGAGATAACTTCGCCCCCTACTCCACTACACCTGTATTCCGTGTAGGTAAACCGGTGATACGAATCATTCTTATCCTGATTCTGGCATTTGTTTCCGTGAACGGCCAGAATCCCGATCCCGCCTACGGGCCTCTGGAGCAGGCCTATGCTGCCCTTCGCGCGAAAAGCTACGATCAGGCCATCGCCGGATTCCGGCAGGCCATTGCGCTTGCGCCAAATCGCGCGGCCATCCACAAGGATCTGGCGTACGCGCTGCTCAAAATCGGCGACAACGAAGGCGCGCGTGATCAATTCGCGGAAGCCATGCGTCTGGATCCTTCGGACCAGCATGTCGCGCTCGAATACGCGTTCCTTTGCTACGAGACCAAGCAGCAAGCCATGGCCCGGCGCATATTCGACCGGATTCGCAAGACCGGCGACGCCACCGCCGAACAAGCCTTCCAAAATATCGACCGGCCACTGGCCGAGGGAATCGCGCGCTGGGAAAAAGCGCTGGAGATCTCACCGGACAATTTCAGCGCACATCAGGAATTGGCGGGCCTCGCCGAGCAGCGCGACGAGCTGCCGCTGGCGGCCGAACATTATGAGAAAGCCTGGCGCCTGAAGCCCGGCGAACGAGAGCTTTTGCTGGATCTCGGCCGCGTTTGGAAGCTGGAGGGCCGCAACGAAGAAGCCAATTACGTGCTGCTGGCCGCGTCGCGAGGTGAACCGGCGCGCGTGGCGGAAAAAGCCCGCGAGCTTCTGCCAGCCCGTTATCCCTACGTCTACGAATTCGAGAAGGCGCTGGATCTGGATCCGAACAACTTCGAGCTACGCCGCGAGTTCGCGTATCTTCTGCTCGAGATGGGAAAGAAGGAAGAGGCTGAGCAGCAGTTTCAGAAATTGAATCAGATGTCGCCGGACGATCTCCTCTCGGCGGCGCAGCTTGGATTTCTTCGGCTGAACAGCGGCGACTACGCGGCCGCGCAGCCGTTGCTCGAACAGGTGCTGAAAGGGGGCGACGAAGATCTGGCCGATCGGGTGCGTGTGGCGCTGAAGCTTCCGCAGACCATGCGCCATCGCGGCACCAGCGCCCAACAGACCTCGGAAGAGGCCAAGAGCATGGCCGACAAGAGCCTGAAAGCCGGCTATCTTAAGGACGCTCTGAAATACCTGACCATCGCGCAAGAAAACGATCCTGTGGATTTCAACGTGATGCTGAAGCTGGGCCGGTTGTACAACATCATGCACCAGGACCGGGAGGCCATCAAGTGGTTCAAGCTTGCAAGCAAGAGTCCAGATCTATCCGTTTCGAAGGAAGCCGATCAGTCGTATCACAACCTGGCGCCCGCGTTCGCTTTGTTCCGCACCACCTTCTGGGCGTTTCCCTTTTATTCCAGCCGGTGGCACGACGCATTTGGCTACGCACAGGTAAAAACGGAAATGAGGCTGGGCAAGCTTCCGATTCGCCCGTACATCTCGGTGCGATTCGTGGGCGACGTGCGCGAGACTATCGGTTCCACGCTCAGCAATCCCGTGCCACAATATCTTTCCGAGACCTCCTTCATTTTCGGGGTGGGAGTCACCACTCTGCCCATCCACGGCGTGGTGGGGTGGTTTGAGGCTGGTGAAGCGGTGAAGTACTTGCCAAACCGGACGGATGTCGGCGCCATGATCCCCGATTATCGCGGCGGCATCGCCTACGCCAAAGGTTTCGGTCATCTGATGGGCGGGTCCAATGGCTTCTTTTTCGAAAGCAATGAGGATGGCGTGTTCGTCAGCCGCTTCCAAAACGACATGTTGGCGTACTCGCAGAATCGTGCCGGTTACACTTTCGGCCCGACCGAGACAGCCGCGTTACTGCAAGCACAAATCTACTTCAATTTCAACGGCACGGCGGACCGCTTGCGCCAATATTGGGCCAACTACGTGGAATCCGGACCGGGTGTGCGATTCAAAATTCGCAGCTTGCCAAAAGGCATGTTGTTCTCCGTGAATTTCATGCGCGGTGCGTATACGGTGAACGAATACAATCCGCGGCGTCCCAACTTTTTTGATTTACGAGCTGGATTCTGGTATGCGTTCACACGTTAAACTCCGTGGCGCACGCACTCATGCGTGCCGCGTTCACACTCGTGTGAACGCACAGGCGTCGGCAAGAGTGCCGACGCGGCACGCACGA
>PMOK01000106.1:16671-16889 GCA_003162425.1 Bryobacterales bacterium
CAGATTCTCGGGTCGATTGGACTCACCGCAGCCGCCGGAGGCCCAGCGAATCTGGTGGTGGTCCGCAACGTCGCTCCCGGCTCGGCTCCACAGTGGATGCAGCGCATCGAGCAAGGCGAGATGGTGGTGCTGGAGGGCGAAAGCGAACTGGCCCAAGCGCTCGGCATCGAGGCGGGCAAAAAACACATCGTGGTTCGAAGCATGGTGGATGAGCACGC
>PMOK01000145.1 GCA_003162425.1 Bryobacterales bacterium
TGAAGTACTACGCAAGGTTAGTGGGAGGACCTCACCTTCCAATTCCATGCGGTCTCGACGATCTCTTCCAATGTGGAATGCCGCGGCCGCCATCCCATTTGCCCGGCTGATTTGGTGGCGGCTGCGATGAGACAAGCAGGATCGCCGGCACGCCGCCCGACCTCGCGAACCGGCACTTTTCGTCCAGATACTTTCTCGACCATCGCTATTACTTCCCGAACTGAGTGGCCCCGGCCGGTACCGAGGTTGAACGCATCGCTGGGTCCGCCGGTGTCCAGATAGCGAAGGGCGGCCAAGTGGGCCTCAGCTAGATCCGTGACATGCAAGTAGTCCCGAATCGCGGTTCCGTCCGGCGTGTCGTAGTCCGTTCCGTAGATCTCCAAAGGCTGATTAGGGGCCATCGCTGCGCGAATCGCCAGCGGAACCAGATGCGTCTCCGGGTCATGATTTTCACCCAGTTCTCGCTCCGGGTCGGCTCCGGCTGCATTGAAATAGCGAAGGGCTACCCAACGCAAGTCATGGATACAGCCATACCAATGGAGCAGACGCTCCACCATGCGCTTGGATTCCCCATAGGGGTTCACGGGTTGCTGAATGTGATCCTCGGTAATCGGGATTTGAAGAGGGTTGCCGTAGGTGGCACAAGTGGAAGAGAAAACTATTTTCTGCACATTTCGCGAGCGCATGGCATCCAGCAGATTCAGGGTATTGACTAGATTGTTGCGGAAGTACAACTCGGGAGCGCGCATGGACTCGCCGACATATGCGAAAGCGGCAAAGTGGAATACCGCGTCGATCGGATACTGAGCGAATACTCTATCGAGCGCACTCCGGTCGCCGATGTCCGCCTCAATCAGGGGGCCCCATTTTACGGCCTCGCGATGTCCCCGCTGCAAATTATCGAGGACGACTGGCTGCATGCCGGCTTGGGCCAGGATCTTCGCTGTGTGGCTGCCGATGTAGCCGGCTCCGCCGGTAACTAGGACGTGCACGCGTTCTTCGATCTTACCGTACTCCCGTGGGGCAAGCCTCTGGCTTGCCAACTGCGCAAGCCGGAGGCTTACGCTACGGCCGATTTCCTGGCCACGATTACCAGTGACAATCCGGGCCACGGCAGCAGGCCATCCACGCGGCGCCAAAACCAGACCGTCTTGTCAAAAATCTTCAGCATCACTTTACTGATGCGTCCGCGGCGCAGCACTTTCCCGAACAGCCACCACCACCGCAAATCCGTGTTTGTCCAGCAACGCCCGGAGCCCCTCCGGCTGAAGCGCCGCTGATATCCCAGCTTGGTATCCAAGCTGCTGAAAAGCGCCGGGCTCTGCGGCACTAAAACAATAATCCTCCCTCCCGGTTTCAAGATCCCTCCGGCTGACTCGATCAACTTCGCCGGGTCGGCCGCATATTCCAGCACGTTTACGCACAACACCGTATCAAACGGCCCTCCGGCGTTTTCGAAATCCTCCGGCCGGTCCGGATCAAGCTGGAGTACGGACACGTTGGGCGTGCGCAGAAAGCGGTTCCGGAGCGCGTGCAGATACAGCGGATCTTTCTTCGCCGCCACATACTGCAGCCTGCGGCCCATCAGCCGGCCGGCGATGTTCCCGATTCCGGCGCCAAGTTCCAACACTGTGTCGCCCAGGTGCGGACGCAGCACTCGCGCCAGCCAACTCAGATACTGCGGTGTACCCGTGAGATTGTTAAGAAAGGCGCGGCCGTACGGCTCGACATACAGATCGTCAATCAGCCAGAAGTGCAGGATCACGCCCAGCGCTTTCACTCCATCCTTCCACCCGATCTTTTTGCCTTCTTCATAAGTGCGGCCATGATAGCTGATGGGCACTTCTTAGATGCGCAGCTTCCGTTTGGCGGCCTTCATGGTAATCTCGGGCTCGAATCCGAAGCGGTCGGAGCGAATGGGGATGCTCTTCAGCAGGTCGGTGCGGAAAACCTTATAGCAGGTTTCCATGTCCGTGAGATTCAAGTTACAGAACATGCTCACTGGTTGGAGGCCGTCGCCCAGGAACAAACGCTTCGCGGTATGGCTAACGAAGTACCCGGCCCGCCAGCAACTAAGATTCTGGTCATTTTCTAAGCTCACACCGCTGCCGATTAGCACGGCGGGGAGTTGGAAAAGAAGGGATACGCGTTCTCTTTAAAGTGGCTCCATTCACACCAGTACATTAGTACTAAGTAGATAAAATGTACTCGCGTACTAAGTACATAATCATTTCAAAAAGAAGTTATTCGTCTCGCTGTATCACTGAAGGGCGCATGACATACTTCCACCTGCTGCCCAAATGCCAGGCGAGAAAAGAATACCCGGACTCGATGGGATTCGAGCGCTTTCGATTATCCTGGTTATCCTTTGCCATGCGTTAAATGGCGTTACAACGTGGTCGCAATATGGCGCCTTTGGAGTCGAGTCGTTCTTTGTCCTGTCGGGTTTTCTGATTACGTGGCTGTTGTGCGTGGAGGAGGACAAACGGGGCGCGGTCAGTCTACCGTCTTTCTACGCCCGCCGGGCGCTGCGCATCCTGCCGCCGGCGTTCCTTTACATCGCGGCCGCGTCACTGCTTGGAGTGCTGGGTTGGGCTGACCTGGCCAGGAACGAGCCCTTCTACGCGGCATTCTTCGTCAGGAATCTGATGCCGAACGGGGGCCCTCATCTCGCTCATTTCTGGTCGCTTGCAATCGAGGAGCAGTTCTACCTGCTGTGGCCCGTGGTATTCCTCCTGCTGCGCTCAGACCGGCGGCGGCTGGTCTTTACCGCACTGCTGATCATAGTGGCGCCGTTCTGGCGTCACGCGATGTACGCCGCGGCGGGAGGCGCCATGTGGGTGAACAGTGGGCGCTTTGATCTCCGATACGATGCGTTGATGGTGGGCTGCTGCCTGGCGCTACTCCGTCATGACGGCGCCTTCCGCCGGCTAGCCATGAACCGAGTAATCAAGTCGACACCCGTGGCTGTGGTGGCGCTAGGAGCGATCGTGGCCGGATGCGCAGGTCTTCCGATACCGGCGTTTTCAGCTAGCCTCTCATTCATCGGAGTTGCGGCGTTCATAAACTTCTCCGTGGAGCGCCCGAATGGAGTGATCGGCGCCTTCTTAAACTGGAGACCGATGGTGTGGATCGGTCAATTGTCCTACAGCCTGTACTTGTGGCAACAAATCTTCTGCTGGCATTCCAAGCTGCCATGGCTGGGACAGTTTCCTCAAAACATCTTTGCAGCGTTTATCGCCGCGGCACTCAGTTATTATTTGCTTGAGACACCACTGGCTGGTGTCCGGAGGCGCGTCCCCTATTTGTCGAATCCGAGACTCCCCTATGACGTTATCCGTCTGCCGGCAATTTCCAGCCTGCAGATTCGTCAAGACACCCCGGCCAGACGATTCGGAATTCAACCTGACATCAGTGACGATGTGATTCGTCTCCTGAACGCCGTGCAATCCGAACGCTCCAAGCAACCAGGAACTCATGAAGTAAAGAGCGAATCGCTACACTCGTAGCCTGAGAACAGTGTATCCCAATGCTCAGTTTCCGATCAGTCGTCCGATGAGGTCCTTTGGGTAAGCCATCAGTACCGTGCCGAAGATTTTGGTCCACTCGGAGTAGAAGAGCGCCCGAGGTGCACTCACGCGCGAGCATCGCCGCGAAGGCATTACTCTCAATCTAGGCCACGTGACCAATGCAGCCGTCGCGCTCTCCAACCGGCTAATCTTGCTTTCCGACGAAAGACCTTTCCCTTTACCCGCTCCCAAAGGATAACCATGCAGTGGGCTAAAGAGTAACCAACAGGTCTCTGTGAGGCTCATGAATCCGAGAACCCTGGTGCGCGACCTTGCGGGGGCAATAACGGCCCAGCACTCTTTCGCCCGAAACGGAGTTGGCTTGCTGTATGTCTCACGAGCTGGGGTTTACCGGCCCGGCGGCGAAATGCTGATTCGCCAACGTGTCAAGCATTCTGCTCCTGGACTACGACTGCTCGGAGATGTGGCCGTGTCTTTTCCCAGAATTGGATGCTACGAAGAACAGTTGTCTCCGCGTCCGGAGCATTGGCCAAGTTCTTCCGTTCCATCTATTTGTGTCGAATTGGGTTCGTTTCGCAAAAACACGGTTTCTAGTTTCTTGATCTCTTGGGTGCCGGTACTTATTCCGATTAGCTGGTATGAGCAGCCCGGAACAGATTGACGCCAATCAACGCAACGGGGCGTTGTCCCAAGGCCCTAAGACACCCGAAGGCAAAGCCGCGTCCGCCCAGAACGCTCGCAAGCATGGACTGCTGTCCCAAGGCGTGCTACTGCCGGATGAAGACAAGGACGAATTCGACCGATTCGCACAGTCTCTTCACGGCGAGCTGAACCCGCAAGGGGAACTGGAGCACGCACTCGTCGTGCGAATCGTTGGACTACTCTGGCGCCTGCGGCGAGCAGGCAAGTTGGAAACGGGAGTTCTGTTTTGGCAGCAGTGCCTTGTTGAGGGCCCCCCTCCGATCGACGCCTACCCTCATGGGGAGGAGGATCCCAGGTTCCGAGACTACCTGATAGGCATTAACACAATCACAGGAGGCGAAAAACAAGCAGAGAAAGCAGGTGCGCCCGAGCTTGCAACCTTCGGCAGGGCTTACATCGGCGGAGAGAACTCGCTAGCAAAGTTATCGCGCTACGAGAGCGCTATTCAACGCAACCTCGTGCGGGCGTTGCACGAGCTACAGCGCCTCCAGGCGGCACGCAAAGGAGAACACGTGCCGCCACCCGTGGTGGTCGACATTGATGTCAGTGGCCTGCCTGAGCAAGTCACTCCGTCAGACGAATCTGGCCCGTCGCCTCTGACTTAACGGCCGCTCGTGGTCGTCGGCTCGGGACGAATTGGCATCGTGCCGGAAGTCGCATGCAGGACGGACCGTTCACAGACCTAAGAGAATCCGAACGCGATCCTCAACTTGCTCCAGCGTGTCTGCTGAGACCCGACCGCGGCGCCGTTTGAGTCTTTGCTTCGAAACAGATCGTAAGTTCTCGCACTGAACAAAGCTTTCCGCCTCCACGCCGGCCTCGGGCGGCCTCACCCTTACGTGCCAGCGGATCTTTCGGTCGGTCCGCGTCAGCGGGACCACCACCACGAGCTCCGCGGGACCTTGGTTGAACAGATCTACGGACAGGATAAGAGCTGGCCGGAAGCCAGCCTGTTCGCGGCCTAAGATGGGATCTAAGTCGAGATTCCAAATTTCCCCGCGCGATGGTTCCGGTGTATTCATTCCTTGGATATCCCGTCCCCGAGCGTCTGTTCCCATAGCGCCCGATCACGGAGTTCTTGCTTCCACGCCTTGGCGTCCCGTTTCAGCGCCGCGAAATCGGCGTTAGCGGCTCGCAGGAACCTCTCTCGGCGATACCGTTCGAGAGCCCGGTCCAAAACCGACTGCATGGATCGCTGCTCTTCGTCCGCTAGTTGGCGAAGCAGCTCGTGAGCTCGCGGACTAATGCGGACGTTCGGAGTTCGTGGAGTGGACTTCATATTCTAATGATAGCGCGTGTGTGAAGGACTGTATACAAATTTGTGTACTGATTGGCATACTTTCTCATCTACTCGGTACAGCGATGCGGGGCGGCGTGGATGACATCATCAGGGAGCTGTGTGAGGTCGAGGCGCGCGCCGCTCAGTTGATCGCCAAGCGGATGACCTTGGCCAGCATGGAGGTATGATAGACAAGTAGACTTATAATTGTATGACACCGAGAGCCGAACGTCCCGTCATATGGATGGGCTCAAGCCGAAAAGATCTCCGCGCGTTCCCACGCCAGGTGCGGCGCGATATCGGCAAGGCGCTCTATGCCGCCCAACAAGGTGAAATCGATCCCGCGGCCAAGGCGCTCAAAGGTTTTGGCGGAGGATCTGTGCTTGAAATTATCACGGACCAGCACGGCGACACATGGCGCACCGTCTACGTGGTGCGATTTAAGGCCGCTATCTACGTCCTGCACGCCTTCCAGAAGAAGTCCAAGAAGGGTATTGCAATGCCCAAGAAGGATCTTGACCTCATCCAACGCCGGCTGGCTGAGGCGGAACGTCTCCACAGAGAAAGGCATAACTAGCATGACTCCGAGAACGAAAAAACCGATCAAGGCAACCAAAGGCAGTAGGAATGTTTTCGCCGACCTTGGACTGCCCCATCCCGAACAGGAGCTCCTCAAAGCGCGGCTGACGCTCCAAATCTACCGTATCATCAAAGAACGCGGCCTTACCCAGGTTGAAGCCGGAAAGATCCTTGGCATCCAGCAACCCCATGTGTCCTTATTGATGCGCAATCGCTCCGGCACCTTCTCGGTCGAACGCCTCATGGACTTCCTGACCGCTCTTGGCCAGGACGTTGAAATCACGGTAAGGCCGACTCGCAAACAGCACGGCGCAATGTTCGTAGTCGTCGAGTGAGACACGGGGGATCTCACATCCCAGCAGAGGACGATGTCAGTTGTTTGGAACTCTGCTCCCGCCTCTTGTGGGCATGGGCTCAGGCCGTTGACTTACGCGGAACGATGTTATACAGTTTGTATAACAGTGCGCTTCGAATGGGATTCAAAGAAGAATCGAACCAACCAGATGAAGCATGCTGGTTTGGACTTCGAAACCGCAGCTCGCGTGTTCAACGATCCGAACGTGGTAGTTATTGAGGACCGCGTTGTCGATGGCGAACAGCGATGGCACGCAATTGGGTCGGTTTCTGCGGCTCTTCTGTTGGTAGTGCACATGTACCGTGAGGACGATATCAATGGAGAAGAAATCATCCGGATCATCTCGGCGCGGGAAGCGAATCAGCGTGAGCGCCGAATCTATCTTCAGCAAGCCGCCGAATAAGACTCAAAAGGCGGTCCTGGCTCGCATCGCCAAGCGTCAAGCCGCCGGAGACGATTCTGGTATCGACTACTCGGATATCCCTCCACTGAGCGACGCGCAGCTGGCGCAAGTCCGCCGGGCGCCTAAAGTGCTGGTGGCTGCCCGCCTGGATCGCGACGTCTATGAATGGCTCAAGCGGTACGGAGAGGGCTATTCGACACGCATTAACTATATCCTTCGTACAGTGATGTCCAGAGCACGATAGCGTCAGCCTGGGCGGTGCTTTTTTCACGCTATGGCCGGTAGCTTGCTCTCTGACATCTGTTGCTTGACGCATATGGGGCGTCCTTTAGGTCGTACAAAAATGGGGAATTCCAGCAGGGGCAGTCCTTACCTTGCACACGATGAGGCAAGCGTCCGAGATAACCTTTCAGACTATCCGCAACAATACAAGTGGAAGGAATCGCGTGCAACGCGTGCAGTATTCGCACCGTAGTTGTGAACGTCGCTACCTCCCGACCGTGGCAAGTTTAAGGTGCAGGGCCCTCCGGTTGCGAACTGATGAGATAGCAAGAGGAAATCGAGGAAGTAGCGCTCTCATTTCCCATCCTTCTTCTGCGCCTTGGCCCATCTCGCCATCACAGCCTTCCGGCCCTGCTCGCTGAGTTGCTCTTTGGTGAGACTTTTCTTTCGCGCCTTTCCGCCACGTGCACCTTGCTTCCTAAAGAAGTCAAGCGCCTCTGCCGACAATCCAGCCTTCTTCTTCGCCACTACCCCAAAAGCATACTAACCCCGTAAGCATCTTGCAATGCGCACTTGACTTATACGTAGGCCCTACGTATAATGGAAAATGATGCAACATCAAGGAGAACCAAGGCCGATCATGAGCCCATTCCAAGCTGACGAACGCTACTTCAAAACGCCCGAAGTTGCCCACATCCAAGCGCTCAGCCGCAATCCCAACGGTTTTGTCCCAGAAAACCTGGAAGGGACCCCGAATGACCACGTGGAGGCCATAGCGACGCCGTACCTGCCCGCTTCACCGCTCAAGCCCGCCAGCAAGAGAGCGGAAATCGCCCGCCCGGAAACACAGCCGCTCCACGTCCTCGAAATCGAAGTGAACTGCGAGGAGTGCGGTGGCTCGGGCTTTGATCCTGGCGGCATCGACCCCTGGGGACCAGAACCATGTCCAGCGTGCCACGGCGCGAAAATGCAGAAGATAACTCGAAACTACCTGGCCGAAGCTTTCCAGATCGCCGCTAACCCAGAAAGCACGCGCCCCGTGGAACGCCAGCACTTAGTTGCCGTAATTCAGCACTGCCGCAAGGCCATCAGTGCGCTGGTGATCTTACCGGAGGTGGCATGATCCAACTTAAATCAAGGCGAAGTCGTGAGGCTCCGCCCAGCAAGACACCGAAACGAAATGGAGAAACTCTCAATGCTACTTTCAGCCCGCAACGGGAATAATGCCGAAAGCGCGCAGCAGCCGGTGGCTACACCGACTGCCGCGCAGGATCGTCCTGTTTCCAGAAATGAATCGCACACAAGTCATATCGCTCTCTCGCGGCCCGAGCCACTCCAGTTCCGCAAAGCCGTGAAGTACGATGCCAAGCTGCGCTTTGCCGTTTGTGGCCCCTCGGGGAGCGGAAAGACCTACACGCTCCTCCAACTTGCAACCGAACTAGGCGGACCTGTCGCACTGGTTGATACCGAGCGCGGCAGCGCAAGCAAGTACGCCGATATCTTCGAATTCGACGTGCTCGAACTCGAATCGTACGATCCCCAACGGCTGATCGAAATTATCGACGAAGCTGCAGCAAAGGGTTACCGGGTAGTGTGTATCGACTCGCTGTCGCACTTCTGGAATGGCAAGGACGGTGAGCTCGACAAAGTGGATCGGGCAGCGCGGCGCATGCAAACACCCAATAGCTTCGCCGCCTGGAAGCAGGTTACACCGCTTCACAACGCACTGATCGACAAGATCGTCAGCGCGCCGCTGCATATCCTGGCCAGCATGCGGGCCAAGACCGAGTGGATACTGGATCGCGACGAACGGACGGGCAAAACGGTTCCGCGGAAGGTGGGCTTGGCCCCCGTCATGCGCGACGGCATCGAGTATGAATTCGATGTCTGTGGCGATCTGGATCAGGAGAACACGCTGGTTATCACCAAGTCCCGATGTCCCAAACTGGCGGGCGGAGTGTTTCCTAAACCAGGGAAGGAACTGGCGGATGTGCTTAAGGAATGGCTCGGAGGTGTCCCGGCGAAACGAGTTGAGCCGGAGCCATCCAAAGAAGCTACGATGGCGCCGGTTGAGCCGAAGAAGGGCGGGGCAGTAAACGGGGTAGGCGGGCTGCAGACAGTAGCGGTACTGACCGAGGAACTGGCCGCGATCTGGAAGAGGATGTGTTCGCCGCGGGGTGTAGTGAAGGAGTTCGATGCGCTCAAGGCATCGGTCGAGGCGCTCGCGGGCTCGACGGGCGTGTCCGAGTATTACCGCATTCTGCGGCAGCACGGCGTCGATCGCCCCGGGCAATTCCAGAGCGCACAGCCGGCGCGGTTGTGCGCCAAGGACGTTTACATCCTGCTGGAACAACTGCGGTCGAACGTCCGGGAGAATCAGGGCGAGGTGACGCTAGCCGGAGAGGGTGAAGCGGTGAGCGCCGAGACATTGGGACAGGCGGGCTGACGCATGCTGACCGAAATAGTCAAATCTCCAGCTAACGCCTGCACGCTGTACGAACTCGAAGACCATCTTCAGGCTCTGGCCAATAGCATCGCACTGGCCGAAGACGAACCCACGCGCCAGATTATTTTGGACGAGATTGGCCAGGCGCTGCGCCGCACCAAGGAAAAACGGGATGCGGTGGTGGCCTTCTTGAAACACTGCGAACATCAGCGGAAGTTCGCCGATGCCGAGATCGAGCGCATCCAGAAGCGGAAAACCTTCATCGCGGGCGTTGAGGAGCAGCTGGAAAGCTACGTCGTTCAGTTAATCGAACAACTCGCGCCGGCCGACCGGAAGGGTATTCAGCGCCTGGAGGGGAACGTCTCCAGCATGCGCATCCAGCGAAATCCCGATTCAGTGTTAATTACCGATCTGAATGCTGTTCCCCCGGCCTACAAGCACGTGACGGTCACAATGCCAGCCTATGTTTGGGAAGCGTTGCTCGTTCGAGTGGGCCATGAAGACCGCAAGGTGTTTGAATCACGCGTCGACAAAGTGGAGTCGAGGCCCGACAAGAAGGCAATTGCTGCGGAACTGAAGAACGGAGTCGCAATCGCGGGCGCCGACCTAAAATTCGGTGGGCATCGATTGGTGATCGGGTAGGAAGGAGAGGCGGATGACGAAGAGAAGAGCGGAGCGGCTGACTGGCTACGAGGTTCGCGAGCTACCGCCGGAGCGAGGTTTATGTACGGTGGGAGCCTTTGACGGCGAAAGGCTGGTGGTGAAGGCGGTGGGCCGCGCTGATTTCATTGCACTCCGTGCCCTGGTACATGGCGTACTTCTCGTCCACAGCCGCAAGGCGATGGAGCAGCATGGCTGGCGATGTGCGCGGTGCCCGTCGAGCGGGCGGCTCGACGTTCATCACCGCAAGTACCTATCGCATGGTGGAACGCACCGGGTCGAGAACCTGGAGCCCGTGTGCCGGGACTGTCACAAGCTGATTCACCGGCAAGGTCGGTCCGAGTGACCTTCGCTAATCCGAGGACACTGGTGCGCGATCTCGCTGGAGCGATCACTGCCAAGGAACATTTTGCCCGCAATAGCAGCGGCGTGCTGTACGCGTACCGAGGTGGCGTTTATCGACCCGATGGCGAACTGCTGATTCGCCAGCGGGTCAAGCACCAACTGTTGGACTGCGACGGCTCGGAGTTGTGGAGCCGTGCGCTAACCCGAGAAATCGTCGAGTTCGTTGCGTTGGATGTGCCCGAATTGCCCGACCGGCCTTCAGCTGAGCTGATCAATCTTGAGAATGGATTTCTTAACGTCAGAACCCGGCAGCTCTTCCCGCACTCGCCCGACCTGTTGTCCACCGTCCGTATTCCGCTCACGTTTCACCCTCAGGCGACTTGCCCTGAGATCGACAAATTTATTGGCGAGGTCTTTCCAGAGGATGCGACAGAACTGGGTTGGGAGATTCTTGGTGACCTGCTCACGCCCGATCGATCAGTGCAGAAGGCTATCTGTCTGCTAGGTGAGGGTGGGAACGGCAAGAGTGCGTTCCTTGATCTGGCAACCCAGTTCGTCGGCGCTGAAAACGTCTGTCATCTTAGTCTTCAGCGTCTGGAGTCGGACCGTTTCTCGGCCGCTCGGCTGTATGGCAAGCTGGCGAACATCTGCACAGATCTCCCCAGTGATCGATTGTCAAGCTCAGCCATGTTCAAGGCTATCACCGGGTGCGATCGCATCACGGCGGAGATCAAATACCGCGACTCGTTTGAGTTCACACCATTTGCGCGTTTGCTGTTCTCGGCGAACCGGTTACCGGCTAGCAACGATGCATCTCAGGCGTTCTTTGACCGTTGGCTGATCGTGCCTTTCCCAAAACGTTTTCGTCATAGGCGCGGCGAGATGCCCCGCCACATTCTGCAGGCCCGATTGTGTGTACACAGAGAACTGAGCGGCGCACTGAACAAGGCACTGGACGGCCTAGAGCGGGTTCGCAGGCGCTGCTGGTTTACAGAATCGAAAGAGAGTCGGATTAAGGTAAAAAGGTACCAATCAGCAAACGACGGCCTAGCAGCCTGGCTCGATGAACACACAGTTGCTTCCCTGGATGCTGAAGTACCTCAATCCGAATTGCATGCGGCTTACACGTCAGCCTGCCGGCAATCCTCTTGTAGGCCGGCCTCTAAACAACTGTTCGGGCGGCGACTTCAAATGCTCCGCCCTCATATCGAAATGGCTCAGCGCAGTCGCGCAGGTCGCCGCGTTTGGGTATACGTTGGAATCGATTTGAGAGGCAGAGCAAATGAGCCAACAGGTGACAAGCTGTCCATCAACTTGGAATAGTCTCTGCGCGCGATCCTCGGCCGACAGCCAACTCCGGCGGGGCAGTTCGTGGTGCAGGTAAATCTACCCGTTAAAAAGGACGACATCAGAAATCGTCCCAAGCGGTCCGAGCAAACTTGTGGAACTGAGCAGCCACGAGGTTCGCGAGGCGCCGCCGGGGCGAGGGTTATGTTCGGTGGAAGCTTTTGAGCGCGAACGGCGGGAGGTGAAGGCGGTGATCAGTGTTGATTTCATTGCACCCGGGCACTGGCACACGGCGTGCTTCTCGTCAATAACCGCAAGGCCGTGGAGTAGTCTGGCTGGCGCTGTACGCGGTGTCCGTCGAGCGGGCGACGCGAAGTCCATGAGCCCCGCTCCTGGTGCAGCAGCAGAAACCGGGCTCCTAAGCGGCCCCAGACTTGCCCTACGACGAGATCTGACGTCTCCAGAGTGGCGGACGGCTACAAAGTGATTGGCTCTGATTCCGGCTTGCTGGTCTATGTGACGGATCGGTTCTACAACCCAGGGACGAAGGCCGCATCCCGTACAACGATCCTCAGATCAAATACGACTGGGAGACGCAGCACAAGTAGCCGCGCGCCGATCACGCGCGGACCTGATTCAACTCGCTCGCACGGTGGTCGTAATTCCGGGCGTAATAGGATTGGTAGTCGCCCGATTTCGCATCTCGCACCCACTGGTCGTGCGTGCGATACCAGTCCACGGTTGCGTTTAAACCGCGCTCGAAATCCATTTGGGGGCTCCAGCCGGTTTCCTTGGAGAGCTTCGCGCTCGATAGCGCGTAGCGCCGATCGTGGCCCGGCCGATCCGTCACGGTAGTCATCAAACTTGCCGGCTTGCCGGTGATCGCGAGAATCTGTTCGATCACCCAGCGGTTCGCAACGGACCGATTGCCGCCGATGTTGTAGATCTCGCCGTCGCGGCCTTTCTCGAGAATGGCCAGCAGCGCGCGGCAGTGATCCTCAACATACAACCAATCCCGCACCTGCATCCCGTCTCCATAAACCGGCAGCGCTTTGTCCTCCAGCGCATTTGAGA
>PMOK01000063.1:0-7687 GCA_003162425.1 Bryobacterales bacterium
TCGCGCCACGCGTAGCGCACGCAGACTTGCGTGCCGCGTCGCCACTCATGGCGACGCACGGCAGTCGTAAAGATTCAGCAACGACAGCCCACTAGTTGCTGGTGGTGGGAGCCCCTAGCTCGGTACCGACCAGGTCGATTAGTTGCTGCGAGGTGAATGAGGAGCCTTCCACTAAGGCTGCCAGTTTGCCCGCGCGGTCGATGATGGCTGTCGATGAGGTGTGAGTAATGGCTCCTTCTTCAGGCCAATAGACCACGCCAAAGTGGCCGGCCACTTTTCGGATATCGTCCTCGGAGCCGGTTAGAAACAGCCATGTGTGGGAATCGGCGCGCCAGCGTCCGGCGTATTCAGCGAGAACCTCGGGAGTGTCGTGGCGTGGATCTAGGGTGATGGATAACAACACCATTTTTCCCGCGTATCTCTTCTGCAGCCGCGCGAAGTTTGCGGAGAGGCGCGGGCAAACGTCGGGCAGTGGACAGCGGGTGTATATGAAATCGACCGCTACCAGTTGGCCCTGGAAGCCGGACAATCTGACGGCGCGGCCGGCTTGATCGGTCAGTGTGAAATCAGGCATTCGTTCGCCGATGGCGATCTTGTCGTCGGCCTTGGGCAGTGGGATGCCATCGACGGCGGCCTGCTCGAAATGGACGTGCCGCGCGATCACGGCGCCGCGGGTCACCTTGAGTTGAAAATCGATGCGCGAGCCGGGGGTGAGATGTTCCAGATCGCGAGCTGCTTCCACGTGAAATGGCATGCTCATGGCTTCCATGTAGCCGGGTATGGCGCGATGCGAGATCGTGAGGGTTTGGTTGGGAAGGTCGACAGCCAGGACGATGCCTTGCGCATGGAAATGCCGGGCGCAGGAACTCAGGAAAATGCAAAGGAAAAAAACAATGCTACGGTTACTTGAAATATAAAACATCGGGGCGGATGGAGTGTTCGGTCTCAGAGCAGGGACCGCACTGCATTTGGTAATCGGGCCGCGCGGCGTGGACGACTTCAGGAATCAATTTGGGATGGTCCGGTTGATGATAGGAAGCGATAGAGAGCCGGGGTTTATATTTCGCAAGCGTTTCCTTGGCGCCCGCCAGCGCTTTCGGCTCCGCGCCTTCGATGTCGAACTTGATGTAATCCACGCGCTCCAGCTTGAGCTCCGCCATCAGCTTGTCGATGGTGGTGAGCGGGACTTTCTCCAATTCCACCGCGCCTTCCCGTTCGAGGACAAAAGAGTCGGCGGCGGAATTCTTTGGATCCACGCGGAGAGTCAGGAAATCCTCTTTGTCCCAGACGCCCTTAGGCACCAGAATCACCTGTCCAGACGCGATTTCTTTCGAATAGTTGCGGCGCAGGCATTCCAGATTTTCAGGCGCTGGCTCGATAGCCACGACGGTTTTGGCGCCGGCGGCCAGTTCTTCATGCACGGTAACGCCAACGTTGGCGCCGCAATCCAACGTGATGTCACCCGGGTGTGGTCCGTAATCGCCGTCGCCGTAGATCTTGCGTTGTTGCTCAGCCAGGTTGAACGGCAAAACGTAGCGGCTGCCGGCGGGAATCCAGTAGCGGCCCTTGGGCGTGTCCCACAGCTCGTAGCCCAGGTCTTGTCCGAGCAGCTTGCTGGCGTTCAGAATTTGATCTTTGTACGCAACCTGGCGCTCGAAATTAGATTGCGACTTTAGCGCCTCTCGGAGCGAACAAACCGGGCTGCGGCCAGCCGCCACCCACGTGATCAATCGGAACGGAGGAAAGTAAGCATAGGCGACTCCGGCAATAATAAGAATCAGGATGACTAGGCCAGCGACGCGGGAAGCCTTCACGAATGCATCATAACAGTAAGAAGGAGGCAGGGGGCAGGCGGCAGGCGGCAGGCGGCGGGACCTCGGACGTTGGTGGTTTTCGGCGAAGAATTCTTGCGTGGTACCGGAAGTACAAGCGGGACTTGCCGTGGCGGCGCACGCGGGATCCTTACCGCGTGTGGATTTCCGAGATCATGCTGCAGCAAACCCGGGTAGCGGCGGTTATTCCGTACTACGAGCGGTTTCTGAAGCGTTTTCCCGATGTGAACGCGCTCGCTTCCGCGCCGGAACAGGAGCTGCTGGCGGCCTGGGCAGGCCTAGGTTATTATTCGCGGGCGCGGAATCTGCAGCGTGCCGCTCAGAAAATCCGGGAGTTGGGCGGCTTCCCCCGCGAATATTCCGTGCTTCGTAGCTTGCCGGGCGTGGGCGATTATACGGCCGCGGCGATCGCAAGCATCGCATTTGATTTGCCGCACGCCGTGTTGGATGGCAACGTTCTGCGTGTGCTGAGCCGATTCACCGGCGAACGCGGAAATGTGGATTCCGTTCCAGTGCGAAACCGGCTGCGAGCAGTTGCCGAGCAAGTGCTCGATCGAAAGAGAACCGGAGAATTCAATCAAGCGCTCATGGAACTCGGGGCGCTAGTGTGCCTGCCGAAGCAGCCACAGTGCCGCGAGTGTCCAGTGGAGCGCCAATGTGTGGCGCGCGAGCTGGGTATGCAGAATGAACTGCCGGTCAAGTCGATCCGGCCGGGCGCCAAGCGCGTGGAGAAAGAGCTGCTTGTAATCGAGAAAGCGGGCAAAATCCTGATCTGGCAAAGGCCGCAGGAAAACCGCCGGTTGGCGGGATTCTGGGAACTGCCTGAGCCGGATCAATTGGCCGGCGCGAAGTTGGGACCCAGGATTGGCCAATTCCGGCACACGATCGTAAATACCAGTTTCTTGTGTCATGTTTTCCGGGCGTCGTTAGTGCTTGTTCCGGAAGGCTTTCATTGGTTGGCGAAATCCAGAATCCATGGGGTTCCGTTGAGCACCACGGCCAAGAAGGCCCTGGCGTGTCTGGAGGACTAGTCGTTTGTCCCCTTGCTTACGCGCGGGGCTACAAAACGCCGGGACCGTCGGGTGCAACGCCGTCTTGTAGCCCCGCACGTAAGTGAGGGGACAATGCAAGGTTATAATTTAGTGAAATATTTTACCCTGGGCGTAGTCCTATGGAGGGTGAGTCGCATGATAAGTCGCATATTCCCAGCAATCCTGTTCGCGTTGGCGCCTACCGTTGTGCTGGCTGAGAGCGTGATGCCCAGCATCGGCTATACCGGCGCGCCTGCCGATCACAAAGGGCAGAACTGTAGCGTCTGTCACAGCAGCTTTGGCGCCGCCAACAGCGATACGCGGGGATCAGTGACGGTCTCGATTACCAATTACAATCCGGGCGTGCAGCAGATGATTCACGTCACGGTGAGCCATCCGACGGCCACTCGCTGGGGTTTTCAGATGACGATCCGCGAGGTAAGCGATGAAACCACCGAGGCGGGAACATTCTCGACGTCCGCTGGCGTCCCGTTTACGGTAGTTTGCGACGACGGTTCCCATTTCGGATCCGCGCCTCCTTGCAATGCGAACAACGGCCGGCAGTTCGCGGAACACGACAACGCACCGCGCACGGCTCAGGGAGCGGGTTACGAGTGGGTGGTGCCGTGGACGCCCCCTGAGACCGAGGTCGGACGGCTGCATATCTATGTAGCAGCGGTTGCGGCGGACGGGGATGGGACAGCCCAGGGTGATCGTGTGTACACTTTCGAAGGAACTCTTCCGTTCGTGGGTGCATGTAGTCTATCCGTGGCGCCTAATTTGCGAACAGTAATGAACGGCGCTTCGTTCCAGCCGCCGTTTTCCTCGAACGCAATGATCACGGTATTCGGTACGAATTTTCAAGCCTCCGGCCTCCAGCGCACCGTGGGATTGGGAGATTTGGATAATAACAACACAACTTTTCCAACCACTCTGGCCTGCGTCGCGATAGAAGTGACGGGGCCCGGGATTGCGCAACCAGTCCGGCTTCCCATCGCCTTCGTGGAGAATGTTCAGATCAACGCTCAGGCCCCGGAATTCATAGGTACCGGGCCTGTGATGCTGAAAGTGATTTTGAATCCGGATAAACCGAACCAACTACTCAGCGACGTTGCAACATTGAATTCGCAGCAGGCGTTTGCTCCGGCATTCTTTTTCATTCCAAAGTCCACCACCATTGCCGCGCAGATCGCGGGCACCGGCGTAACGGTTGCGGATCCGACGCTTGTTCCGGGAGGTCAAGCAGCGAAACCAGGCGACATTGTCACTCTCTGGGGAACCGGCTTTGGCGATTTCAAGCAGCTGATACCACCCGGTCAATTGGCGACGGCGGCGGATCCGCTGGCCAATCCGATTACCGTAACCGTCGGCGCTACGACGTTGTCCTCCGCGGACGTCTTATACGCCGGCGCGTCACCGGGATCGCTGGGCGGCTTGTATCAGTTCAACGTACGAATTCCTGCTTCGACGCCCAATGGAGAAACGCCAGTGACGATCACGATCGGCGGATTCTCGACGCAGACGGGTCTTACGATACCGGTTCAACAGTAATCTTTAGTTCGCCAGGTCGGCTGAATTCGGATCAATCAATTGGTTGGCGATTCCGACGAATGTCACGAGAGGGCAGTCGAAAGTTGCATTGCCGATACTGCAGCCGGGGATGAAAAACGGCGAGCTGGCCGGTGGCGAAGTGAGTGTCAGCGGCGTGAGATTACTCAACTGGTCCATAGTCTGCGCGACGTAAGAGCCTCGGACGATGTACTCGCCGGTGCTCTGGGACTGGCGGAGTTGGAACACCATGGCGCCCCCGGGACCACAGAAGTCCGGCTGGAATCCCGGAATCAGCCAGTCGATATGGAACAGGCCAGCGAGTCCGCAGACATTGACGTCCGAAGCGATCAAAACGACGATCTTCGTTGAAGGAGTTCCCAGTGTGCCCGTCATCGCATTCCCGGTGGCTGACTGAACCATGGATCGAACTATGTGCGAGGCCACATTGGAACTCTGCACCCTAGCCAGATAAGGTGTGCGGAACTCCAGATCCATAATCAGGTTGTAGAGGCGCTCGATCTGGTTGACGCCATCGGGGGTCAACTGGCCCCAACCAACCTGCAGCCCATCGGCTTCTTCCATAACGAACGGATCAATCGCAATTCCGGTGGTGCTCAACCCTCCGAGGTTAATCAGCGAACCCTGCGATCCGGGCGTAACGGCGATGGGATTGGCGGTGAAGTCGGTGACGTCGATCTTACCTGCGGGGGTGAGGGGCGGCGGAGTCTGGCTGAGGGGATAGCCGAACAAAACCGAGCGTGTGAGGGCGAACTCCGCGGCGTAGGCGGAGACCAAGGCCTGCGGATCGCCGCCCAAGCGTCCCATCGCGGACGCCATCGCTGTCGACGGATCCACCTGTGCGACACCCGCTCCCACTGCATCGAACAGCGGGTCGGAGGCTGTTGAAGGAGTGAGGTATTGAACGTTTACGGGCGCCGCTGGCAGCAGGCCCTTCCAGAGGTGTTGCGCGGTGTCAACGGTTCGCTGGATGGCGTTGGCATGGAAATAGACGAACTTGGCGTCGGCGGTGTCGTTGCCGGTCAGCAGACCCTCGTTGGTGAGCCAGAGACGGTAGTAGCCGCCGAGCATGGTCTCGAGCGCCTCCCCGTTGGGGGTCAGAATGCCGGCCGCAACGCCGAATTGCGGAAAGTCTTGCACCGCGAAGGGCTTGAGCTGGTCGTTGGTTGCAACCGGAGCTCGCACACTATGCCTTCCGAATATGATCACCTGCTTGAGTTCGGTATCATCGACGGTCTGAGCGGTGAGAAAGGCAGCGCAGAACGGAGCTAATGCGACCAGCCGGAGGGAACGAAATTTCATGTCATGGTGTAGTGCTATGGGCTTGGTTTTGCTCTCAATGGATTTTCGGCGAACGATCGAAGCTCCCCTCCGTGCCAACATAGTTGAGACACTCCTCGTACCCTAATTACAGAGCAACCGCCCCGGCCGTCAGCATTGTACGCGGAGTTGATCGAGCCGCCGCCTGTCGTTTCATTGAAGTAGACCGAAGCGCAGCCAGGGTCGCCGACGCGCGCGGCGATCAGCACATTGTCTCCCTCGGATACGGCGACAGGATCACCATTCGGAGCCGCTAACTGAATCGGCCGACCACTCACCTCGATCGTGGCTTTGGCGTCCACGGGATGATATGTCACGTTCCGCGCGACGCCTTGGATGATCTCGAAGCGCCATCGGCGCGCTTCACCTCTCTTACTTAGCATCCTGTGAAACCGCGCGAGCGATTGCGCGCGGGCAAGGTCGGGCCGTTCGGCTTGACCTGGGTCTTCCGGCACCTTCATAGTGGCCACTTCATCCATCGGCGCAACACGTTCCGAACTGCACACGCCCAGCGTCACCGTGCTCTCCTAGACCTGCTTAGTTGTGGCCGATTGGGCGAGACCGATCGGATAGCCTAGTTCACCAGGTCGGCGGAATGCGGGTCAATCACGTCCATTGCCAATGCCATGAAACTGGCTAGAGGACAGTCGAATGTAGCATTGCCGATACTGCAGCCGGGGATGAACACCCCAGCGATGGCCGGGGGAGCATCCAGCGTCAGGGCGGTTTGATTGCGAAGCTGGTCCATAGTCTGCGCGACGTAGGAGGCACGAACGATGTATTCGCCAGTGCTCTGCGATTGGCGGAGTTCGAACACCAAGGCGCCGCTCGGAGCACAGACGTCCGCTTGGTAACCCGGCAGCAACCAGTCGAGATGGAACAGGCCGGCGAGTCCGGCGATATTGGTGTTCGAAGCTGTCAATACGATTATTTTGGTGGTTGGATTGCCCAACGCGCCGGTCATCGCATTCCCGGTGGATGCCTGAACCAGAGAGCGAACCACGTGGGAAGCCACGTTGGAACTCTGCACACGCGCCAGGTAGGGTGTGCGGTATTCCAGATCGAGTATAAGGTTGTACAAGCGAAAGGTCTGGCTGATGCCGCCGGTGGTCAAATGGCCCCAACCGACGTCTGCAAGCGGAAGCCCATCGGCGTACTCCATGACGAAAGGATCGATGGCGGCAACGACATCGGCCAGCCCTCCGAGATTGACCGGTAACGTGGAATTTCCGGCCGTAACCTGGATAGGAAGGGAGACGACATCCACCTTGCCATACGGGGTCCCGGGCACCGGAGTCTGGCTGACGGGATAGTCGAATAAAATCGAGCGCGTGAGGGCGAGTTCGGCGGCGTAGGCGGAGGCTAATGACGCCGGATTAGCGCCGAGACGTCCCATCACGGCCGCGACCGCCATCTGCTCATCGAGCCGCGCGACGCCGGCATCTACCGGAACGAATAGCGGGTCGCTGGCCGGCGGGGCGTAGGAGTTGACGTTTACAACAGCCGCTGGGAGTAGGCCGGTCCAAAAGGCTTGGGCGGTGTCAAGGATCAGCGGAGTCCCGTTAGCCCGGAAGTAGACGAAGGCGGCGTCGTAGGAGTCCTTGCCGGTCAGCAGTCCCTGTTGCGTGAGCCAAAGACGGAAGTAGCCGCCGAGAATGGTCTCATCGGCGGCGCCGTTCGGGGTGATCACGCTAACGCCCGAAACACCGAAATCCGGGAACGGTTGCTGAGAGAAGTTGTTAAGTGCGCTGTTGGCGAGAATCGGAGTTCGCACACCATGGCGTCCAAAGATGATCACCTGTTTTAGTTGCGTGTTATCGGCGGGCTGAGCTGTGAGAAAGGGAACGCAAAAGAAGGATAAAGCGAGGAACCGCAGGGTGAGAGTGTTCATTTCATGTGGTAGTGCTCTCCAAGCTGGATTTATCTCTGATGTGT
>PMOK01000063.1:7713-24888 GCA_003162425.1 Bryobacterales bacterium
AGAACGCCGTTTGGGGTCAGTGGCTCACTTGGACAAGATATCATTTGTAGCTTAGAGGACGCGTATAGCATGATAACTCCCTCAACTGTGCGCAAACCGAAGCGCAGGCGATTCTGGCAGATCAGCCGCATCTACGGGTTTATCAGAGCCAGGCAACTAGAAGGCACATTGATACTGGGGCCAAGGCAAGGAGTATTCATTATCAATGCCGCTCGGGTTCTTGCTGGCTGGGGACATGTCTCCGAAACGAGGTGGCCCTACCCGAAGCGAGGTGCAAGCTGGCCACCTCCTGAGCCACCCGGTTTGGACAAGATTGCCAGATTCAACAAAATCTACGCCTATTCCCGCGTTAGGAATCTAGAAGATGCGCGGCGCTGCCTTGCTTACGGCGGGCCATTCTCAGTTTCTATTTCCATCCACAGTGGTTGGGCTAAAGCGCCAAATGGTGCGATCTCAATGCCAGAACCAGGGCAATCCTTTACTGAGAACCACTGCGTGTGTGTTGTTGGTTATGATGACAACACACGGTTACTGCACTTTGTCAATTCTTGGGGACCCCGTTGGGGTGATAAGGGTTTCGGATTTCTGCCCTACGATTACTTCACGCGCTTCTCGCAGGACGCTTGGCACTTCCAGCCCCCGTTCCTTGGATGTCGGGTAAAGGAAAGAACGCCGAAAAAAATCATCTGTATCGATACGCTGCATGCAAACGCTATGGGGTATGCTTGCGTAGTCCACGATCTCTGGGACTCGGCAGACAACACCCGAGCGGGATGGTGCATCGCCACGGAGAGGGACGCTTATTTGGATGTTGAGGAATTCTTTGTTCGCCCTGGATATCGAAGAACAGGCCTCGGCGGGATTCTCATGTCCCGCCTGCTAGAGGATTCCAACGGTTCTGACCCGCCACTCCGGTTCTGGATTCCTTATGCTGATTGCAATACGCCATCTCGCTGCATACTTCCTATGAACCATCTTCTTACCAAGAATGGTTTTGTTGCCAGAGCTAGTGGCGTCAATTGGGCTCAATATGTAGCTGAGAAATCCACTGTCGGAGGCCGTAACACACGGACTGTAAATTTACTACGGTCCCGAGCGGTCGCGTCTCCACCAGGTGGAATATTTGAGCTTGACATGGGCTTGAGCGAAATCAAGCCAAACAAACAGAAGTAGCGATACTCTCAGACAGTCCGTCCGGGCCGGGAGTGAGCCCATCACGAGCTGAGCTCTACATATCGCTATATCGATTCATCAGACGCCACCTTACTGGACCCCGCCCCGTCGATTCGGCGCGAAAGTTGTGGTCGTGAAGATTGAATGCCACAAACTATGGCGCGTTCGTTTAAAATGAGCATGATCCGGCGACGCAATGGTCTTTACCTGCGGCCACGTATCCGAATAAATCGGAAATGGCTTCGGAGAAGATTCGGTTAACGCTTGGACGAAACATGCCTAAACCGCTGATGTTATCTCGTCGCTGGCCTGAAGTCCGGTGCGAGGAAAGTACAGCGCGAGGAGGCGCGTGACTCTCTGAAAAGCAATCGACTTCAGCCGATCATAAGTTAGCGCTCATGGGGGTCCCCACACACTTGCTCAGCTTTGGCGCTTCTTGTAGTTTTTTCCGACTATAGCCCGGATGCGCGCTTCCAGCTTCGACGCTTCCCCTTTGCGCTTCATCTTCTTTAGTAACTCCACGTAATCGGTGGCCGTGTCGGCCAGAAGTTCCAGACTTGAATCTAACGCGCTCACTACCGGACGCTTGGCTGTCAGGATGCCGCGCTTATCCAGAATCGCGATGGAGAGGCGGTAGAGAGGCTCCGCATCGTTGAGGTTTTCTCGAGCGATATAAATGGATGCCAACGTGTTCAGGCTCGCCACGGTTTCGCTTTCTCGGGTGGTGAGCACCTGGCGCACCAGGGGTTCGGCATCCACCGGGCGGTTTAGCGCTGCGTAGACTTCCGCGAGTTTCTGATATTTGCCGGTGAGCTCCGGACTTTCCGATCCCAACGCCTTGGTCCAGATGAATACCGAACGCTCGAAGCATCGCACTGCGGCCTCATAATTCTTCTGATGAGCGTAAAGGCCTCCGAGCTGGTCTAGATTCTTGGCCACCTCGGCGTGCATCGGTCCGAAGCTGCCTTCTCGAATCGCCAGCGTTTGGCGCAGCAGCGTCTCGGCTTCGGTATACTGCTTCTGCTCGAGCGACAATGAGGCGAGCCCGTCGAGAGTGGGCAGCAGCTCGGGACTCGCGGGCGGGAACGCCGCTTGCTGAATCTTGAGCACTCGCTGATAGTAAGTTTGGGCGGCGGCCAAGTTGGATTTCAGGACGTACAAGCGCGCTAGTTGGCTTAAGTCGGCCACCAGCTCGGCACTCTCACCACCGGCCGCGTGTTCACGGATGGCGAGCGCACGCCGCAAGTATTTCTCCGCTTCCGGATACTTGGAGTCTGCCTGCAGCACTTTCGCCACTTCCTCGATCGCGGGCAGGAGCTTCGTGTCCTGTTCTCCGTATTCGCGCTCGAGAATCCTGAGCGACCGTTCCAACAATTCCGCGGTGCGCGCGTATTTCATCTGTGCGAAATTAACCCTCGCCAGATCCTGCACTGCGCGGATCAACTGTGGATTCGCGCGGCCCAGCGCGTCTTCTTCCAGATCCAGCCGCTTCTGGTAGATTTTCTCCGCCTCCGGGTACCGGCTCTGCGCCGAATAGAAGTCGCCCAGCTCCCGGTAAGCTTTTGCGACGCGCGGATCGGTTAGCTTCCACTGCGCGGCCTCGGTGACGGCGGCCAGCAGCGTGGTTTCTTTTTTCGAGACCGCCGCTTGGGGCTTGTCGAGGGTCTGGCCCACCGCGCAACAGGTTAGTAATAGGACAAAGCTTACAGTGCTAGCAGCGCGTGGATACGAAGTGTGCATGTCGCCAGAATCATCGACAGAACAGCGCTGAGATTGTAGAAGGACGCGTAAGAATGAAACTACGGAGCTGGAAGTTTGTCAGCGGGTTAAGGCAAATGCAGTAGGAGTCTGTCAGGAAACAACCCTACGCCTGATGTCCCCTCACTCACGTGCGGGGCTACGTCGAACCGTATCGTACTCCGGATCGTAGCCCCGCGCGTAAGCAAGGGGACGTCCGACTACCACGCGCCTCGGCCGATAACCAGTGCGGAGAACGTGCGCAGAAGAATAGTCGAATACATCTTCGGCGTCAATTCTCGCACCAGCTTCAGATCCAGCGCCGCCCGCTGCGGATACTTGATGTTGCTTCGTCCCGATACCTGCCAGAGTCCGGTAAGGCCCGGCTTCACCGACACCAGCTCCGAGGCGTGCGTACCATAGTGGCGAGCCAATTCGATGCGGGTTAGCGGGCGCGGGCCGACCAGGGACATTTCGCCGCGAAACACGTGCCAGAACTGTGGAATCTCATCGATGGAGTGACGGCGGCAGAAGGCCGCAAACCGGCTGGTGATCCGGGGATCACAAGCTTGCTTGCCGTCCTCGACCGGTTCCGCAGCCACGTATTCAATCCAGCCGGGGCACCGTGAGGTTCGCGAAGCCGATTCCCACATCGATCTGAGTTTCAACATCCAGAACGGACGGTTATGCCTGCCGATTCTAAGATGCGCAACCAACGGGGAACGTCGTGACAAAGCTGACACTATCAGAGCCGAACCAATCAGTAAGGGACTGGTTAGGAGCAACAGAAAAATGCCCGCCGCTCGCTCGACGATTTCCGGCAGCCTGACTTGCCCCAACGCGGGAACCGCCGTCGAAACGCGTTCGAGTTGGATGCTGGAAAGCACGTGCTACATGGAGTATACGGGGCAAATCGCGACATAGGAAGATTTGTACAATTTGTTTGCATTCTTTTTACACGGGCACTTCAACGGCCGCGGATAGCTTGATCGATGGCAACCTGATGGTCGTCCAGAATGGTGCCCACAGCGCGTTCTAAGGCCGCCCGTGCTTTCAGATAGGCGCCTTTGGCTACCACCACGGTGGATCTGGCTTGGGCCAGATAGCTCTCGTACTGGATGATGAAAAAACTGGTGGATGCGCCCACTTGGAATTTGGATTGCTCGGCTTCAAGCGATTCCTGTTGCAGCGCCTGCGTTTGCAACGCCGCTTCATACGACGCTCTGGCCTTGCGCATCGCCACCAACGCGTCTTCCACTTCGAGCTGCGCCTGATTTCGCAACTGTTGGAGACGGATTTCGGTTTGGCGTATCTGGATTTCGTCGCGCGCAACGTCGGCCTGCGCAATTCGATTGCGCAACGGCAGCGTCAACTGTAAACCGATCTCGTAGGTGGGGTATTTAACCGTGGCCAGTTGCTCCAGCGCATTGCCATATCCGCCGATGAAGTTCGGATCGGCCATTGGCCCAACCCCGCTCTGTTGGCCCGTGAGGCCACTGTTCTGCGCCACGCCCACCAGATCCAGTTCCGGCAAGAGCGCATTGCGCGAGCCCTGCAAGCTGATTTGGGAATTCTCCACCTGGACTCCAGCTTGCTTGAGGTCAGGCCGGTTCTGGAATGCCTGAGCCAGCAAATCCTGAAGCGGAGGTAAATTGTCTTTCTCGGGCATGTTGAGAGAATCGGTGGGAACAATTCTCGCGTTCAGCACCTGGAGCTGGTTTTCGCTGCGGCGTGTAATCACGCTCTTCACGACGGCTTCCTGTTCTTCCAGCAACCCGCGCGAGTTGATGAGATCCTGGCGGATGGAGAAAACCTGAGCGTTGGCGCGAGTCAGTTCAATCTGCGCCTGGGTGCCTTCTTCCACTTGCGCTTTTGTATCTGAATACAATTTCTCGGCAGCGGCGAGCGTCTCTTCCTTTACCTTGGTGTCTTCAAACAGGGCAACCAGATCCGTATATAGCCGGACCACGCCGTACACGGTGGCGATCAATTGCTGGCGCAGCAGAAGATCCGCGATTTTGCGTTCGTTCTTTGCAATGCGGATGAAGCGCCGGTTCACCGCCAAGCCGAATCCGCGCACCAGCGGCTGTGTCACGGTGACGCCGAAGCTGGAGGCGGTGAAGGGGCTAAAAGCGCTGCTGGTGGAGTTGAGGGTCTGCCGCATGTTGTCGAAGCCCGCGGTTAGCTGCGTCCCGGGTCCGAAGCCTTGTGAGTAACCGGCGTTGGCCAAGGTTGTGTTCGAATTCAGCACGTCGACACCCGTGTTGCCAGGGCTGGATTGCGGCGTGTTTTGGTGCATCCAGTTCACTTGGGCAGTGATGGCGGGATCGAACTGAGGAATGGCCGGACCGTTGGATAGCGGAAGGGTCCCCAAAACCGAGAGATTGGTTTGCTGTTCGGCAAGCACACCCAGCTCCGACGGATTGGTAGGTACCGAACCTACGGCGATGGTGGATGACGCCGCGCTGGTCACCAGCGGGCTGGCTGGTCCGCCTACGCCCACCGGTGCTTCGGCCAGGTTGTACGAGAACCCGCGCAACAATCCGCCGCCTTTGGCGCGCAGCACCTCCGAATCCGCAGTGGGCATATTGTAACGCTGCAACTCCACATCGAGATTGTTCTCGATAGCCAACGCGATGGCGTCGGAGAGGGAGAGATAGATATTGCCCGCGCGCAACACCTGGTCCAGGCGCGGTGAATTCGTCAAATCCACCGGCGGCACCGGGTGCGGCGCATAAGGACGGGCGAGGCGCTGCCACACGGAGTCGTCCGCTCGAAGAGACAAGGCGCTGAACAGCATTAAAGAAATAGAGACAGTTAATTTTTTCATGTGGGCTCTTTATACTCCGTTGAAGACGCCTGTCCAGAAATATTGATTCTACGGGACCCGCCCGTGGCGCACGCATTCTTGCGTGCCGTGTTCGCACTCTTGCGAACACCCGTGACGACCGAATCCCAAGCGGTCACAGGAGTGTGAACGCGGCACGCGGGAGTGCGTGCGCTACGACGTGTCTTCATCACCTTTAGTGGGCCAGCAGGCCCATGGGCACTCCCTTCTGGTCGCGGCTCGGAATGAGCGAAAGGTTGCGAGTGAATTTCTAATGGGAGCCTGCTTTGGCTGGCCGCTTTGCGCCACTTTCCGCTCCCGCGACGGGCTGAACCCGCACGCCCTCTTGCACCGAATCGTTCGGGTTCACGATCGCTCTCTCGCCTTCCGTCATGCCGGAGAGTACTTCGATGCGATCGCCGAAGTCGCGGCCCACCAGGACGCGCTGGAAGTGCACAACGTTGCCTGCGCCTACCAGCGCCACTAGCGTACCTTCCGGACGCACCACCAGCGTGTCGCTCGGGATCAGCAACGGCGGATCCTTGCGAGGCAGATTCAGGCCCACCTGGACGTACATCCCGGGCAATAGTTTACCAGCGGGATTCGCGGCCTGGATCTCCACCAATAAAGTGCGGCTAGCGGGATCGAGCGCGTTGGCCGTCCGAGCCACTTGGCCTGGAAACTTTGTTTCGGGCGCTTCGGACGTGCTCAGAAACGCTTCTTGCCCGACATGTATGTCCGCCGCGCTGGACTGCGGCACGTTCACATAGGTCCGCAGCAGATTGGTTTTCGCGATTCGAAACAGCAACGTGCTCCCGGAGTTCACCAACGCCCCCACGTCCACGTTGCGCAATGTAATTACGCCCGCGAATGGCGCTCGCACTTTGAGATAGCTTTGCAGGTCAGTGAGGCGCGAAACGTTGGCCTCGGCGGCAGCAACATTGCTTTTCGCGGCCGCCACGGCGTGATCGAGTGCACGAACATTCGCCGACTGCGCCACATACTGGGCTTGATACTGATCGTTCTCCTGGCGCGATACCACGCCGCGCTTCACCAGATTGTCCCAACGCTGGGCCGTGACCTTGGCCAGCGACTCATTAGCCTTGCCCTGTTCGAGAGCCGCCGTGGCGCGCTCCAGATCGGCCTGCACCTGTTGAACCGCAGCCTGAGCCTGCCGGACCTGCTGATCCATATCCGGAGCTTCGATTTCTGCTAGCAACTGTCCTTCCGTCACGCGATCGCCGATATCCACGTACCGCGTTTTCAGAAACCCTTCGGCACGCGCTAGTATGGGCGCTTCGGTGACGGCCTGAATATTGCCGGGCAGCACCAGGTTGCCCCGCCCCTCCGCGCGAATCGCGGCCATAACGCTCACCTGCGGCAGAGCTTCATTGTGGGTGTCGGCTTCGGCCACCAGTTGCAGTTCGCGCCGGTGGCGTGGGATATAACCAGCCACGAACGCCACGATCAAAATCACCACCAACAGCAGTACCAGATTTCGAATGATGTGGCGGGAGGGTTGGACCACATGCTCGGCCGCGCTCGCGCCCGGCTGCTTCTGTTCCAACTGCCGCTTGAGCTCCTCGATCTCGGCGCGGAGTTCAGCTTCGTTGTTGGTTGTTTCTGGTCGCATTCAGATTCTTCGCTTTAGCGGCTGTGCCGGCGCCAGGCCTCCACTCCTGGCACAATCTCCCGCTCTTCCTCCTCAATTCGCTTGTCATGATCGAACGGCGGCGCCTTCCGTAGATACGTGTATACGATCGGCACAATAAACAAAGTTGTTACAGTGGCCACCAGCAGACCGCCGATCACCGCGCGGCCGAGCGGCGCATTTTGCTCGCCGCCCTCGCCGAGGCCGAGCGACATGGGTAGCATGCCCAGAATCATCGCCGCAGCCGTCATCAGCACCGGACGCAATCTGGTGAATCCAGCCGAGAGCGCCGCTGCCCGCACGCCCTTGCCGTCCATACGTTCGTCGTTTGCAAAAACCAACATCAGGATACTGTTCGCGGTAGCTACGCCTATACACATGATCGCGCCCATCAGCGAGGGAACGCTGAAGGTGGTTTGCGTGATGAACAACATCCACAGGATTCCGGCCAGCGCGCCCGGCAATGCGCTCACAATGATGAATGGGTCCACCCAGGATTGGAAATTGACCGCCATCAACAGATATACCAGAATGATCGCGGCGATGACGCCCAGGCCCAAGCGGTAAAAGGAAGTCTGCATGGTCTTGGACTGGCCGCGCAGCATCAACGTGGTGGCTTTGGGGACGTGCGTCTGGCTCATGATCTTCTCCACCGCGGAGGTGACGCTGCCCAGATCGCGCCGGTCGACGTTCGCGTACACATCGAACACCGGTTGCACGTTATAGTGATTCACAATCTCGGTGGCGACGCCGTGATCGATGGTTGCCAGGTTCGAGAGCAGTTGCGTTGGGGAGGGCAGCGATCCGGGATTCCCGTAGGCTGCCGAGGCTTGGCTAGGCGCGGCTCCAGTGGATGCATCAGCAGCGTTTGATACGCCTGCCATCGATCCAGGCGTACTGGAGACCAACGCGGCAGTTCCGGCCGAGATCGGCGTACGCATCAGCGCGTCCACTGAGTCAATCCTGTACTGCGGAGTCTGAACCAGCACTTGGTAATTAACACCGTTGCCCCAGTTCAACCACTGGTTCGGCGCCACCTGGCCGCTGCCGCTGAGCGAGATCAGCAGGCTGTTAGCGACATTTTGCTGGGTCAGGCCAAGTTGTCCCGCTTTGGTGCGGTCGACGTTGATCCGCAATTCGGGGGCATCCACCACCTGGTGAATATGCACGTCCGCCGCGCCCGGAATTCGGGCCATGCGCTCCGCGAGTTGTTGCGCGATTTTATAATTCGGTCCTGCGTCGCGGCCCGTCACCTGGACGTCTATGGGCGACGGCAGACCGAAGTTCAGAATCTGGTTGGTGATGTTGGCCGCTTCGAAAAACACCACAAGATCGGGGAATTTTTCGTGCAGCCGTTTGCGGAGTTGCTCGGTATAGATCTCAGTGGGAGTGTGCTCCGGCTTCAACGAAATCAAAATATCGCCGTCGCTCACGCTGATGTTCGGGCTATCGCCGAAACCCAGATTGAAGCCGCTATTCGGCAGGCCGATATTGTCCAGAATGGTATCCAGCTCCCCCGGGACGATCACGCTACGTATCTCATTTTCGATACTGGCGAAGATCATCTCGGTGCTTTCGATGCGCGTGCCGGAAGGAGCGCGCGCATGCAGCCGGATCTGACCGGAATCAACGGCCGGAAAGAAATCGCTGCCCACCAGGTACACTAGCCCGAGCGATCCAAACGCAAAAACCAGGAACCCGGCCAGCACGGGGGCCCGGTGATCCAGAGCCCAGTCCAACAGCCCAGTGTAAGCCGACCGAAATCGCACGAAACGTCGATTGAAGGCAAAGTGAACACGCCAGATGAAGGGATGACCTACGGCGGATCCGCCCTCGCCGTGCTCGCCTTTTCGATACATGTCCACTTCCTGTTTCAGAAGGAAGTGAACCATGGTGGGAATCAGCGTGCGCGATAGCATGTAGGACGCCAGCATGGCGAAAACCACCGCCATGGCCAGCGGCGTGAATAGATACTTGGCGGCGCCGGTGAGAAGCAGCACCGGGACGAATACGATGCAAATTGACAGCGTGGAGACGAACGCAGGTATCGCGATCTGCATGGCGCCGTCGAGCACGGCCCTCACCAGCGGCTTCCGCATGGCCAGGTTGCGGTGCGTATTCTCGATTTCAACCGTGGCATCGTCCACCAGAATGCCGACCGCTAGCGCCATTCCCCCCAGCGTCATCACATTGATGGTCTGGCCCAGCAAATCCAGGATCACGATAGATGTGAGAATCGAGAGCGGAATCGAAATGCAGACGATTACAGTGCTGCGCCAGCTTCCCAGAAACAACAGAATCATCAGCCCCGTCAAGAGTGCCGCGATGCCAGCTTCCCGGAGCACACCCGAGATGGACGCGCGGACGAAGATGGATTGGTCAAAAAGCTGCCGGACCTGTACTTCTGCCGGGAGGCCTGCCAGGATTTTGGGCAACGCAGCCTTCACCTGGTTCACGATGGCCAGCGTGGAAGCCTGCCCGCTGCGCAACACCGTGAGCAGCGCTCCACGTGTTCCGTTCGTTCGCACAATGTTGGTTTGCACCGCGAAACCGTCGCGTACATTGGCGACATCCTTCAGATAAACAGTGGCGCCGTTCACCGTCTTGATCGGCAGATTGTTCAGTGCCTCGATCGACGTCGGTGCGCTGTTGGTCTCAACCGGGTAGTCGACGTGGCCCATCTTTACATCGCCACCCGGCAGAATGATGTTCTGCGCGCTCACAGCACTCACCACATCCGACGCGGAAAGACCATATGCCTGCAGCTTCTGCGTATCGATGTCCACCTGCACCTGGCGCTGCTTGCCGCCGTACGGATACGGAATGACCGATCCGGGCACGGTGACAAGCTGGGTGCGAAGGAAGTTCAGGCCAATGTCATTCAGGGCCTGTTCCGACAATCCCTGGCCGGACAGGCCGAGCTACAGGATCGGTACGGTCGATGCGCTGTAATCGATGATCAGCGGTGGCTGCGTGCCGGGTGGCAACTGCCGCAGCAGCATCTGCGACGCGGCGGTGACCTGGGCATTGGCGGTGTCGAGGCTGGCATTCGGTTGCAGGAAGATCTTGACCATCGTGAGGCCGTTGTAGGTAGTCGATTCAATGTGCTGGATGTTGTCCACCAGCGTGGTCAGTACCTTTTCATAAACGGTGGTGAGCCTGCCTTCCAACTCTTCGGGATTCATACCCGTGTAGGTCCAGGAAACGGCTACGACGGGGATACCTATGTTCGGGAAGATGTCGGTTGGGGTATTTAGAACGATTACCGAACTAACAATCAGGATCAGTAAGGCAAGGACGATAAAAGTGTACGGCCGGTCGAGCGCGATCTTAACGATCCACATGTCGTTTTAAGAAGCAAGTTCTCCGCCAGTCTGCTGAGCACTGAGGTCTCAGGGTAAGCCTATTTGCCTCAGTCAATTTGCTGGTGCGTACCGATCTGCGTTTGCCGGATCGGTGATGCCGGCGCGACACGATGTTTTCGGTACGACATGCCCCGCAAGGCGGTCGTCTGGAGCCGCGTGCAGTCAGCCACGGTTGGGGTTGGAATGTTTCTTGAAGATCACACGGCGGCAACAGATGAAGGTGCCGGTCAATGCTAGAATGGCAGGAACCAAGCCGACGATCGACCAAACCGCTTCCGAAAACCAGCCAAACCGCCCGAAATGCAACTCCGCTAGCCAGAACAAGGCTTTATCGGATGGATCTAGAAACAGCAGAGCGGCAAACAAATCCGGGAACGCGAAGTAGAAGCCAGAAACTCCCCACAAGAACACGAAGAAGAAGCACCAGAATCCAAGCGCGCTATGGAGATCCCAAGTGACGCGGGCAAGAGGCGGACCCCAGTTTACCGTGAGGCTCCGGCGCCAGTACTTGACTCCCGGCCACCAAACAATAATTCCGGTCAAGCAAAGCACGGTTAGGCAAGCTCCGGCGATTCCGTTGACGAACTGACCTGTCGAACCTGCGTGAAGATTTGAATGTAGCTTCACAATCCACTCCACAGAGGTCCACCCCGACAGCTGATTACGGAATACGATGATGCTGCCGGTAACGCTCATGAATGCCAGGTACATCGCGGCGATTATCCCGATGCAAAAGTGAATCTGGAACACGGCGTTATGCACGCGGAGTTTATGGGGCTGTTCGAGCCACTGCCGCCACAGATTCATCCTGCTCCTCTGTGGAAGAGCAATCGTGTTCATCGGATGATAGCCCTCATCGGTAATGTTCCGGCTTTAGGATTCGACGGTCTTCGGTATACACGTTGAAGCGACCGTTTCTTAGAAAGCCAACCAGCGTCATGCCTGCCCGCTCCGCGGTGGCTACGGCCAAGCTCGAAGGAGCTCCGACGGACGCCAGGAACGGAATGCCGGCCACCAGCGCCTTCTGAACGAGCTCGAAGCTGGCTCGTCCGCTGACCAGCAGCAGCGAGCTGCTTAGCGGCGTGCGCTGATTCAATAGTGCCGCGCCGATCAACTTGTCCACGGCATTGTGGCGGCCAATGTCCTCGCGTAGGGATTCCAGGTGGCCCTGGAGATTGAAGAGAGCGGCGGCGTGCAAGCCGCCGGTGCCATCGAAGATCTTCTGAGACCCGCGGAGACGATCGGGCATCCGATGCAGAATGTCCGGCGAGATTTGAATCTCATCGTGCGGAAGCGCAGGACAAGCATTCATTTCAAGCTCGCGGAGAGAAGCTTTGCCGCAGACGCCACAGGCGGAAGTCATGGTAAAGTTTCGACGCGCCGGAAGCGGCATCCCCAACCGTCCATCCAACTCCAGCACCACGACATCCGGACTACCATCGGCGAGGCGGCCCATGGAACGGATCTGCGAAGCACTACCTATGATTCCTTCGGAGAAAAGGAAGCCGGCTGCCAGTTCGAAATCGTCCCCCGGAGTTCGCATGGTCACGGAGAGACTCTCCTGGCCGAGCCGAATTTCCAAAGGCTCTTCAACCGCCAATAGGTCGTCGGATCGAGAAACGATAGTGCCTTCCACCCTGCCGACCGCAACTGGAATGGCCGCGACGCTCATAAGGTCTTCCCGGGATGCTACGTGGAACCAGCCGTTTAAGCGGGCTGTAGTGTGAGCTCGTGCTCAATGGCTTGCACTTCATCCTGATTGAGGTGGATGTCGGCCGCGCCGGCTATGCCGCTCACCTGTTCCGCGCTGCGAACGCCGACGATAGCGCCGGTCACGGCGGGATTCCGCAAGGTCCACGCGATGGCCACTTCACCCGGCGTGGCATTGTGGCGCGTACCGACGGCGCGCAACGTTTCCACCAACCGCAGATTGCGGGATAGGAGCGGCTCCTGGAAGTTCGGGCTATGTTTCCGCCAGTCGTCTTCGGGCATCCTCGCAATCCGTTCCTGCGTCATCGCGCCAGTCAACAGCCCGGACGCCATGGGGGAGTAGACAATCACCCCAATGCGGTGTTCCAACGCGAAGGGAAGAATGGAAGACTCAACTTCGCGCGCGAGCAAAGAATAGGGCGGCTGTAAAGTAGCGATCGGAGCAACACTCAGCGCCCTCCGCACTTGCGACGAATTGAAGTTCGATACGCCGATATACCGAATCTTCCCTTCGTCTTTCAGCTGCGCCAATGTGCGGACCGCCTCTTCAATCGAGCCCAGCGATTCGCTTTCGGGCCTTCCGGAAAGGGCAGGCCAATGGATTTGGTAGAGATCGATTGCGTCGATTCCGAGGCGCTTTAGGCTAGCTTCGGCTTCCCGGCGAATGGAGGCGGCTTGGAGGTTGTGGGAGATCTTACCGGACTTGTCCCAGACCAGGCTGCACTTGGTAAAAATGTAAGGACGAATCCGCAGCTCGCGGACAACTCGGCTGACGACGGTCTCGGAATGCCCCAGTCCGTAGACGGCTGCGGTGTCGATCCAGTTTATGCCGCAGTCCAGTCCCGCGCGGATCGCGGCGACAGACTGGTTGTCATCCTGCGGGCCCCAAGCGAATTGCCATTGCCCGCCGCCAATCGCCCAGGCGCCGATGCCGATCGGGGTAATGTTCAAGGCGCTCTGTCCAAGTGTCCGTAAGTTCATTGCAAGTTCTCCTCAAATGAATGAATGCGCAAAATCAGTGACGCAGTCGGGCAACGATTTCATGCACCGATGACGCTATACACCAGACGGTCGAGCGACGCCGCGCCGGAGCCCCTGACCACGATCTCGGCCGCCAGCGCGATGGCCAGAAGGTGATACTCGTAGCCATCGCCCTTGCGTTCGCCAAGCCAATTAAGGAACAAGCCGTTACGGCCGTGCACCATGTAGATCGCGACCAGCATGATCACACCGATTCCGACTGCCGCGATACGGCTCATTAGGCCGACGATCAGTCCCAAGCCGCCAAAGAACTCCGCCGCGATTGCCAAGAGAGCGAGCGGGGTTGGAAGGCCCAAAGAGTCATGCA
Source organism: Bryobacterales bacterium (assembly GCA_003162425.1). Taxonomy (GTDB): domain Bacteria; phylum Acidobacteriota; class Terriglobia; order Bryobacterales; family Bryobacteraceae; genus Palsa-89. The sequence goes on from PMOK01000063.1 coordinate 21,525, forward strand.
TCGTGCGCATCGTCTGCTTCAAACCCGCGCCTCCGAACCACCCCAGCAGCTTTTGCGCACCATGCGCAAAAAACACGATGCCTAGCGTGATGCGAATCACGGTCTGGAGCCAGTCCGGGTTGGTTGAAAATAGATCGAGTAGCATACGTTCCTCAAGCCGCAGTCGGGCCAGCGGGGGCGAATTCAGCTTGGTGCTCCATCCGCCGGATCACGGCGGAGAAATCCTCTTCGCCTCCGGATGCGGCCTCCGTGGCGTTGATCACCGCCGCGGCTTGCGTCGCCGGCATATCCAGACCTGCGTGTGCCGCGGCAGCTAAGACCAACTGGAAATCTTTGTGCATGAGGCGAACCGGAAACTGCGGCGTGTAATCATCGTGCTTGGCGCTGGCTATTTTCCCGGCGAGAGCCGGTGCGATGACCGCCGTCTTGGCCAGCGTCTCAAACAGAAGGTCGCGCGGCAGATTGAGCGCGTGGCCCAGTGCGACGGCTTCTGCAACAGCCTGCATGCCAAGCCCCAGGAGCGTATTCACCACCAACTTCATCGCCGAACCGGAGCCGCTCCGGCCCATGAAGAACCACTGTTTCGCGACGGCGGCGAAGATCGGGGTAGAAGCCTCGAAGGCCTTGCGCTCTCCACCTCCAAATAGAGTGAGGGCGCCGGCCTCGGCGGCAGGTGTACTGCCCGAAACGGCAACATCCAGTACGGTGATGTCACGCCGCCTCGCAGCCTCGTGCAGGTGCTGGATCGTTTCCGGAGCGATCGTGCTCATTTCGATGATTCGGGTGCCGCTCCTTGCGTTTTGAAATACGCCACCATCTCCCAGGTAAACCGCTTCAACCGCGGCGTCGCTGGGAAGGCATGACAGCACGATATCCACTACGGCGGCCAGTTCGGCAGGACCTTTCGCGACTGTAGCCCCAAGCGCGCCGAGTGCTTTGGCCTTATCGATGTCAGTGTCGTACACGACCATCGGAAAACCAGCCGCCAGGATACGCCGAGCAATGCGGGAACCCAGGAATCCTAACCCAATGAAGCCGAGTTTTGTCAGAGTAGTCACTTTTTCGTCCGGTAACATTCGCTCCTCTTTCTGTTTCGCTCTCGCAGCCGGCTGTTGCCCGCTCTCGCAACCGACTCATGCATCTGACTTACCAAGTGAAGCTACCAAGGAGGTAGCTGATTCCACGGGCCAGAAACCGCCCGCGTTCCCACATCGCGTCGCTAGAGCGTCGCCCTTTGGCGAAATTGAGTCATTGTGCGGGCGGCTGCTTACTCTAAACCGATGCAGGCGGTGGCGGCCGTTGATGGAACGGCAGTTGCTACAACGGCAGCATGGCAGGAAACTCAGATCTGAACATCATCGACGATACTCCGAAGGCGGTCTCCAGGCGCAGGTTCATCAAGGGCGTCATCGCCGGTGGCACGGCAGTAGCTTCGGCAAACTATCTCTTTCGCGCTTCCACGGTGCACGGCCAAGGTCCAGGCCTGGGCGAAAGGCTGATCACGATCGCGGTCAACGGCCAGCCCAGGAGAGTCGACGTGATGAAGCAGGAAACGCTGGCATGGACGCTGCGGTACAAGCTGGGCCTTACCGGCACCAAACTAGGGTGCGACCGCGCCGAGTGCGGAGCTTGCACCGTCTTGATTGACGGGGTACCGCACTATTCCTGTTCCGTGCTGACGCACACGGTTCGTAACCAGGATGTGACGACGATTGAAGGGTTGAAAGCCCCCGATGGAACCTTGCACCCGGTACAGCGGGGAATCATCGACGAACAAGGATTCCAATGCGCGTTTTGTATGTCCGGGTTCATCATGGCGACGGTGGGATTCCTGAAGACCAATCCCAGTCCCACCAGGGCCGAACTGGCGCATGGCATTTCCGGGAACTTGTGCCGTTGCCAGGATTACGACAAGATCCTCACCGCGATGATGCGCGGTGCGGAGAATCTAAGGAGAACCGGTCGTGGCTGAATACGGAGCTCATTACAAACTGATCGGTAAGAACTACACAACGGCCGACCTCTACGCGAAGGTGACTGGCACGGCGAAATACGCAGAGGACTATCGTGCTGAGGGTATGCTGTTTTGCAAGTTGCTGCTTAGCCCGCTGCCGCATGCGCGGGTGACAAAGATCGATGCGAGCCAGGCGCTGGCGATGCCTGGCGTCAGAGCTATTCTCACCGCCGACGAGCTTCCCGCCCCGGCGGACAGCCTTACCGATAACGGAACGGTAATCAAGGCGGATAAGCACAGTGAGCGGGGCCTCACGATGGAGCCGGTCTACGAGGGCGAGCCGATCCTGGCAGTCGCCGCCGTGGACGAATTGACCGCTGCCGAGGCAATCGAAAGAATTCAAGTCGAGTTCGAGCGGCTTCCTTTTGTTATCGATCCGCTCGATTCGCTACGGCCGGGCGGACCAAATCCCAGAACGGATGGCAATATCTGGACTGCTCCGCCGAGCCCGCAGCAACCCCAGATCGCGGAGCTGAAGTGGACAGACGCGGATTTCGCCGCGGCTGGCGAAGGCCGCCTGCCGATGGGAAAGGCCCCGGAGGAATGGTCGTATGGCGATCTTGAGGAGGGCCTTAAGAACGCTGCTTTGATCTTGGACGAAACATTCGTCACGCCGGATACAAGCCATCAGACGCTTGAAACGCGCTCCGCGATGGCCTACTGGCAAAACGGCAAGGTCTACGTTCACACCGGCACGCAGAGCACCGCGCAGACATTGCCGGCGATCGCGCGATGGCTGAACATGGATCCGGCCAACGTGGTGCTGATCAGCGAATATACCGGTGGCGGATTCGGCAGCAAGATCACGGCAGGTGTCAGTCTGACGATCCCCGTGCTGCTGTCGAAGAAAGCCAACGCCCCCGTGATGATGCGCATCAGCCGCGAGGAGGAGACTTTCATCGGACGGGGGCGCCCCAGCATCATTGGCCGGATGAAGGCGGGCTTTTCCAAAGAAGGGCGGATCACCGCACTCGACATGTTCGTGGTTTCCAACAACGGCCCTTACGAACGCCAGGGAGACGTCCCTTCCTCCGGCCGGATTGTCTCTCTCCTGTATCAGCCGCAGACGATGCGGTGGCGTGGGGTCACGGTATTGACGAACACTCCGCCGCGCAGCGCGCAAAGCTCGCCGGGTGGCCTGCAGGGGATCACGCTCATGGAACCGATCCTGGCGAAGGCTGCGCGCAAGCTAGGGGTCGATCAGGTCGCCATCCGCCGCCTCAACGCCCCGGAAGGAAAAGCCCCGTTTGGGCCGCTTGTGGCGGGCAAGCAGCAATATGCGACCAGCGCTTTCATTAAGGAAGCGCTCGACCGCGGCTCGGAACAATTCAAGTGGAATGAAAGAAAAGT
>PMOK01000347.1 GCA_003162425.1 Bryobacterales bacterium
CGAGGAAAATAATCGGTGATCAGCGAATAGGCAGCCGGGGAAAGCGCTGCTTCTCCCACGCCGACGCCCATGCGCAACAAAAGCATTGCTTCGAACGTTTGCGCCAGTCCGCAACTCGCTGTGAACCCGCTCCACAATACCAGGCCGGTCGCGATGATCAGCCTGCGGCTGTAAACGTCGGCCAGCCTGCCGAGAGGGATTCCGAAGAATGTATAAAACAGTGCGAAGCTGAATCCGATCAGCAAACTCATCTTAGCGTCGCCGATGTGTAAGTCGCGACGAAGCGGGCCGACCAGCAGACTGAAGATCTGGCGGTCGATGAACGAGAATGCGTACAGAAGTGTTAAGACGCCGACGACGTACCACGCGTACCGCAATGAATGCGCGGTGGAGTCAGCGGTGGTCTGTGCAGCGGCGGTTGTGGCTTCGGTTGGCGTGGGAGCTGGCATCTTTTTGTAATTTCGTTTGCTTCAGAATGATTGACGGGATCACCTGTTCCGGCTGTCCGCGCGGTTCGAGCAACAATCCTGCAGACGGACGCGCGAAGCCTCCGGTAAGGCACCGCGCGCCCGCCTATTGCTCGCTGTTAAAAAGTGTCCCAAAACGTTGCGCACTGGTGACTACTGCTAAAGTTGGACTCGACCACTGGCACCGGTGGTATCAACGATTGGAACTCGTCGGTTGACGCACTGTAGGGAGACCAGAGCGGCTCACCAGAAGAGTTTGGGTCTCCCGTCTTCGCGAACTGCGTCCAGTAGGTGACCATCGCATCAGAGAGTTTCATTTGTTGGCTTGAAAGTGTTACCGACAGTCCGAAAACATCGATGCCCGGGAACAGGTATTGAAGCTCAGAGCTATGATAGGCACCCAGCGGAAAGGTTAATAATCCGCCGAACGCAGATTGCGCAGGGGGAGCGTTCTCATCGTTGAACTCGTAGGTATAGAGCGGCACAAATTTCGCCAGTGACTGATCCGCAATACGCGCCGCACAGCTAAAGACTCCGTCCGTACCCGAGGCCCCCAATGCCTCACCGCCGGTCGGATAACTGGCAAATGGGTACAAAGCGAGAACGGGCGTCGCCAGGGCCGGCCCCCACAAAGTAGTAGCCGCAGTATCGTACTCCGCCGAAGTCAGTATTGGATTTCCTACGAGGTCGTAGTCCAGAGCTACGAACAATCTATATTCATCGTGATTGGTGCCTGAGATCACCGGCACTTGATTGAATTCGCCGCTGGCAAATGCCGCGCTCATCGTCTGTGTGAGCAGCGTTCCATCCAGGAACGGATACAAAGGAAAAGGCTCTAATGCAACCATGGTCGAGGCGGGCACGGCACGCAGACAGGAAGCTGTCTGGTTCGTGCAGCCGACACTATCAGCAATGGCGGCGCCGGACGGCACGGCTGCGGTACCCTGCGTTTCCCCCACCACCAGCGTAACAATGTCCGAAAAGTAGTCTTGGAATTCCGCATAGGATCCGCTTTCCGATATCGCTCCACGGAACATGCCGGATGCAAGGGGGGATGCGAGCTGGGCGTAGACGCTTTGTCCGCCTGCCGACTCGCCGAATATTGTTACTCGATCCGGATCACCGCCAAAACCCGCGATGTTCCTGCGAACCCACCCGAGTGCGAATTGCTGGTCCATCAACCCATAGTTGCCGTTGAGATGCCCTTCGGCATCTATCGCGGACTGGGCAAAGAATCCCAAATAACCCAGTCGGTAATTAATTGTGACAACAATCACCCCTTTTTTCACGAGTCGCTCGGGGTCGTAAGGGGCGCTGCTTCCGTTAATGAGTCCGCCGCCGTGAATCCAAAACATCACAGGTAGGCCGTGGCCTCTTCTATCATCCGATTCAGTCTGCGGCGTGTAGACATTCAGGAACAGGCAATTCTCGTGGCCAATCCCTCCAGGTTGCGTGCACGCACTGCCGAAGTGGGTCGCCTGGAAAACAAATCCGGGAAAGAATCCGTAGCTCTTCGGCGGCCTCCAGCGCAGCAGTCCCACCGGGGGAGCCGCGTACGGGATGCCGAGAAATTCGTTTCCCACATCCTTCGTTGAGCCAATCACGAATCCACTTTCGGTGAGAGCAATCGGTCGGTGGGATGAGTTGTCGGCCGATGCGGCCGCTACCAAGATCAGCGTGAAGACGCAGATAGACGCCGCTCCAAACAACAGTCTGGAAGTAAACCCACAGGGATCGAGCCTCTTGTTCGCATTTTCGTTGTTTTTCATCTCTGATTCCTCCATCAGAAGTAGGAAGTAGAATTCGGGAAATTAATGAACCGCTTCGAACAGACCGGCAGCACCTTGCCCGCCTCCGATGCACATGGTCACGATGCCGTACCGCGCCTTCCGGCGCGCCATTTCATTGGCGAGCGTTCCAACCATGCGCGAACCGGTCATGCCAAACGGATGACCGACGGAGATGGACCCGCCATTCACATTCAACTTTTCCGGATCTATTCCCAGGCGGTCGCGGCAGTAGATGACCTGCACGGCAAAAGCCTCGTTCAGTTCCCAGAGGCCGATATCATCCATCTCCAGGCCGGTGCGCTTGAGCAGCTTTGGCACCGCGAAGACGGGACCGATGCCCATTTCGTCCGGATCACAACCCGCAACTTGAAATCCGCGAAACACCAGCTTGTACGGCACACCCAGCTGATCAGCGCGCTGGCGGGACATCAACAGAGTGGCCGAAGCGCCGTCGGAAAGTTGCGAGGAGTTGCCGGCCGTCACGGTGCCCTCGCCGCTGTGCGGATCAAAGTGAGGCTTCAGCGCAAGCAGGCCTTCCAGCGTGGTGTCGGGCCGATTGCACTCGTCGTGGTCGCAGCAGACCTCCCGCGTCCCGACCTTCTCGCCTGTTTTCTTATCGAGGAGCGCCATCGTGACCTTCATGGGCGCGATCTCGTCCCCGAAAAAACCTTCTCGCTGAGCGCGAGCAGTGCGCTGCTGGCTCAACAGTGCGTACCCGTCCTGCACCTCCCGGCTCACCTTGTAGCGCTTGGCGACGATTTCCGCGGTGTCACCCATGCCCATGTATAACCCGGGCAATCGTTTCTGCAGTTCCGGGTGAGGATTGCCGGCGGCTGGCGTCATGCTGATACTCTCGACGCCACCGCCAATCGCCACCTCCACGCCCTCGCTGATTATCTGGTGCGCGGCCACGGCAATCGCCTGCAATCCCGACGAGCAAAACCAGTTTATGGTCGTGCCCGCCACCGAAGTGGGAAGACCGGCCAGCATGGCGGAAGTGCGGGCGATGTTGTGACTCTGCGGACCGTGTGGTTGTGCACATCCCAACACAACGTCGTCTATTTCGGCCGCGTCGAGCTGCGGCACCTTGCGCAGGACGTCCTTGATGCAATGTGCTGCCAGATCTTCGGGGCGGGTTATGTTGAACGAACCGCGGAACGATTTAGCCAGCCCGGTCCGTGAGTTGGCAACCACTATCGCTTCTCGCATATCTTCTCCCGCGCAGACGATCAAACGCTACCAGCGAAAATCCGCAACGCGTATCGTATCCGTGGCGATCGGGTTGCTACAGCTCGCAGTCGTGCTCTTAATTCTTACGCCACGGCCTGTTCCCGGTTCAGCTCAGCGAAGGTCTTGCCTTCCTCGGCCAAACGCTTCAACAGAGGGGCCGGTTCCCAGAGTTCGCCGTGCTGTTGATGGAATTCTGAGATGCGGCGGTAGACCTTATCCAGGCCCACAGTATCCGCATACCACATGGGACCGCCGCGATAGGCCGGGAATCCGTAGCCGTTTAGATAAATGATGTCGATGTCGACGGCGCGCCATACGATGCCTTCCTCAAGAATGCGTGCGCCCTCATTCACCAGGGCATAGATACAGCGGTCTACGATCTCTTCGGATGAAAGCTTGCGTTGCGGGATACCGGCTTCAGCGGCCCACCTGCGCACCATCTCGTTAACTTCAGGATCGAGAATCGGACGCCGGTTCTGGTCGTACTTGTACCAGCCCGCAGCGGTTTTCTGGCCGTAGCGCCCAAGTTCGCAGAGGCGGTCCTCCGCGAACGGCTGGCGCACTCCTGGCTTTTCCAGGTGCCGGTACTCTTTACGGATCCGCCAGCCCACATCAAGGGCCGCCAGATCGCCAGTCGCCAGCGGGCCCATGGCCATGCCGAAGTCGAACAGTGCCTGGTCAATGGAATCGATACTGGCGCCTTCCTCCACCAGGAACTGCGCTTCACGGCGATAGGGGCCGAACATGCGGTTTCCCACAAAGCCCCGGCAGTTGCCGACGAGCACCCC
>PMOK01000339.1 GCA_003162425.1 Bryobacterales bacterium
TATACCATGCGCCGGTATTAACAGAGAAGCGGGTCAATAGGTTTGCGTACGATCCGAAGAGCACATGCTCGATGTGGCCGGCCTCCTTTTGGCGCAGCATGCGTTGGGCGGCGCGCTCCACTTGGTCTTTTGAAAAAACGAAGCCATGATCGGTAGGATCCCAGGGGAGAGGCGATGACGATTGATGGCCGCGCGATCGATTGTGGAGTAATGGTGCCTCGCCCAGGAAATAGCACGAGGCCGGAGCGGAGCGGCTCGCAGAGTCTTGGAGGTTGTTGGTGGGATGAGGCGCGTGACCAGTTACTCCGCGATCAGCTTCGCCGTGAGCGCAGGTGCTTCCATAGGGATGAAGTGCGAATACTCCGGCAGGCAAAGATCGACGCCATGCTGGAAGCTGGATGCCAAGTCCGGCGCGGTGGGCGATCTGCTCATGACGTCGCCTGGATCCGGAGCCTTCGCAGCGCGGACCACCCGCACCGGAATCTTGATGGTGTCAATTTCCGGGTAGATGTCGGACTCGGGGGCCGGGCTGTTCTCATAGATGGACGCTTCGATCGCCGGCGGACAAGCCAACACGAAGCCGTCGCCATCCGGCAGCAATCCGTAGTCGCAATAATCGCGCAGCACGGCGCGATCCCAGTTGGCAAACGGCGGACGGTCCTGGAACCGATCGAACATCTCCTGCGCCGAGGCCCAACGATTGCGGCGCTTGGAGACGAAGTGGGCTTCGAACCAGGGTCCAACGTATGCGCCTCTGGGTCGAATGACGGGATCGATCAACAACAACGATGAGAACGACTCGGGGCGCAACGCCGCAGCCAGCGTTACCGCGTGGCCGCCCATGGAGTGTCCCACGCCGATGGCTCCCGATAAGCTCAGCACGTCGGCAACGGCCGCCACATCCTTGCCGAAATTTCTCCACTCATAAGGAGGCGCCGGTTTGCTGCTATGGCCATGCCCGCGAGTATCCAACGCGAAGCAATGGCGGCCGGGAAGATACGCGATGATCTGATCCCAACAGCGCGCGTGGAATCCAGTAGCGTGGCACAGGAAGACGGGCGGATCCTGGCCGGGCCATTCAAAAAGGGCAACTTCAATTCCATTGACAGAAATTCTGCGCTCGACGGGCATTTCTAATTCAGTCTAGCCGCGATGCTTGGGAGGGGTGGTGCACCAACGCATTCTTAGGCCGCGGATGAACGCGAATGAACGCGGATCAGGAATTGTCGAAGAAGGCCGAGGATGGCAACTCGCCTTGAGTGACTCGATCCGCGATGACCTCAATGGCGAGGCGCTCGGTGTTGCTAATCGCTTCTTCGCGTGTCTGGCCGTAGCACATGACGCCAGGCAGCTCGAGCGCCTCGGCAATCCAGCGGCCGTCTTCTTCGCGATCGAGATCGATCGTCAGGTTCACTTCTTCAGGATACTCCGTGACTCGGCGGTTTGTCTGCAGCCTGCGCGGCGGTTGGCCGATTGACAATCGGCCGCAGCTTACCAAGCCCCACAGGCGCGTACCTCCAGGTCAAAAGTGTTGCCTACCGCGGCTTCAACTGTGATAAGATCGATTGTGCCGAAGAGATTACTGGGTGTAATTCCTGCCCGGTTTGCCTCCTCTCGATTTCCTGGAAAATCTCTCACCCTGATCGCCGGAAAGCCCATGCTCCAGCACGTCTATGAGCGGGCCAGCCAGGCGCGATATCTCACCAAAGTGATTATCGCCACCGATGACGAGCGGATTTATGATGCGGCGCGTTCCTTTGGCGCGCACGTTCAAATGACTCGTAGCGATCATCGCTCCGGTACCGATCGCGTGGCTGAAGTGGCTTCCGCGGACACGGCTGAGGTGATCGTCAATATTCAGGGTGATGAGCCATTGATCGATCCTACGGCTATCGATGCCGCCGTGCTGGCGCTGACGTCGGATATCGAGCTCCCTATGGCGACCCTCAGCAAACGAATCGAAGATTCGAGCGAGATCGAGAATCCGAACGTGGTGAAAGTGGTCAGCGATCTGGCGGGCAACGCTATTTATTTTTCGCGGTGTGCGATTCCGCATGGCGGCGCGGCTCATTACAAACATATTGGTCTTTATGTGTACCGGCGTGATTTCCTGCTTGCCTATTCCGGGCTTCCGGTGGGTCCCCTCGAGCAGGCCGAGCGTCTGGAACAATTGCGGGCGCTTGAAAATGGATATCGCGTCCGCGTGATTGAAACCGAATACGAGTCGCTCGGGGTGGATACGCCCGAGGATCTTGAACGTGTAACGGCTCTCTTTGAACCTTCATTGTCGAAATAGTAGAGGTGAGAATGCCAGCGACCAAGTACATATTCGTAACGGGGGGCGTGGTTTCGTCTCTTGGCAAAGGCATTGCGGCCGCATCCATCGGGTGTCTGCTGGAAAGCCGCGGACTGCGCGTGACCTTGCAGAAGTTCGATCCCTATCTCAACGTCGATCCAGGGACCATGAGCCCGTTCCAGCACGGCGAAGTGTACGTCACCGACGACGGCGCTGAAACGGATCTGGATCTGGGCCACTACGAGCGATTCACGCACGCCGAGCTTAGCCAAAGCAATAATCTGACGTCCGGACGAATCTACGAACAGATCATCCATCGCGAGCGTCGCGGCGACTACCTGGGCAAAACCGTGCAGGTGATTCCGCACGTCACGAATGAGATCAAGGCCGCCGCGCGCAAGGTGGCGGCCGACGTGGACGTGGTGATCGTTGAGATCGGCGGCACGGTGGGCGACATTGAATCGCTGCCGTTTCTCGAAGCTATCCGCCAGCTCCGGCATGAGCTGGGCCGCGACAATACCGCTTTCGTGCACGTCACGCTGGTGCCTTGGATCGCCGCGGCGCAGGAGCTGAAAACCAAGCCGACGCAACACTCCGTCAAGGAATTGCGCGCCATTGGTATTCAGCCCGACATGCTGCTGTGCCGCTCCGAACGTCCGCTGCCGCACGATATGAAGGAGAAGATCGCGTTGTTCTGCGACGTGGATGTGGAAGCCGTCATCACCGCAACGGATGTTCTCTCGGTCTACGAAGTTCCGCTGGTATTCGCCGAACAGGGCGTAGATGAAATTCTGCTGCGCTTGTTGAGCATGGACGATGCCAAGCCGCGCGATCTGAGCCGTTGGACCGGAATGCTGGAGCGTATGCAGAATCCGGAGGATGAAGTCGACATCGGGCTGGTGGGCAAGTATGTCGAGTATGAAGATTCCTACAAAAGTTTGAAGGAAGCGCTGTTGCACGGCGGCCTTGCGCATCGGCTCAAGGTGAACATTCACTGGATTGAATCCGAGAACATGCATTGGCCGGAATGTGCGCCGGATCTCGACAAGTTCGACGGCATTCTGGTTCCCGGCGGATTCGGCAAGCGCGGCGTGGAGGGTATGATCACAGCCATCCGCTACGCTCGCGAGAGGAAAGTGCCGTATTTCGGAATTTGTCTCGGCATGCAGACCGCGGTAATCGAATTCGCGCGCAACGTGTGCGGATTGGAGCACGCCAATACCACCGAATGCGATCCGGCTACGCCCGACCGCGTCATCTACAAACTGCGCGAGTTGAAAGGCGTCGACGAGCTGGGCGGCACCATGCGCCTGGGCGCTTATCCGTGCCTGCTGGCTGAGGGGAGCCTGGCGCGAGAGGCATACGGAGCGCCCGAGATCAGCGAACGGCACCGGCATCGCTACGAGTTCAATCGCGAGTACGAGAAGATTCTGACCGAAGGCGGCTTGCGTCTCACCGGACAAACTCCGGATGCCGTGTACGTGGAGATCTGCGAAATTCCGGACCATCCCTGGTTTCTGGGATGCCAGTTTCATCCCGAATTCAAGTCCAAACCGATGGAGCCGCATCCACTGTTCGCCGCTTTCATCGGCGCGGCGCACAAACACCGGACCAGCCGCGCCAAGCCGATACTGCGCGCGCGGCCCAAGCAGTTCTCGCACGCCGATTAATCCGATTGCCCAGCCTTCCTCCAATTGGCCGAGGCCAGCCGCTGGCGCTAATCGCGGGCCCGTGTGTAATCGAGAGCGAGGAGCACGTCCATTTTCTGGCCGCGGAGATCCGCAAAATCGTTGGGGCGTTCGTCTTCAAAGCTTCATTCGATAAAGCGAATCGGAGCAGCGTCGCGTCTTATCGGGGGCCCGGTTTAGAGGAAGGTGTTCGAATTCTGGCGGGATTGCGGCGCGAAGGTTACGCTGTTCTCACCGACATTCACGAACCATCGCAGGCTGAAAAGGTGGCCGAAGCGGCGGACATTCTCCAGATACCGGCTTTCTTGTGCCGCCAGACGGATCTGCTGCTGGAGGCCGGACGCACGGGGCGAACCGTGAACATCAAAAAGGGGCAATTCGTCTCGCCGCACGACATCCGCAATGCGGCTGAGAAGGTGGTTTCTACCGGCAATAACAAAATCCTGCTCACGGAGCGCGGGTCGTCGTTCGGTTATAACAACCTGGTGGTGGATATGCGCGGGCTCGAGATCATGCGCGAATTCGGCTGGCCGGTGATCTTCGACGCTACCCACAGCGTCCAGATTCCGGGCGGTCTGGGCCACGCGTCCGGTGGAGAGTCGAAATTTATACCCACGCTTGCTCGCGCGGCTGTGGCTGCCGGCGTGGACGGTGTGTTCATCGAGGTTCACGAAGCTCCTGAGCGCGCGCTGTCCGATGGACCGAATGCGTTGCGCCTGGACTTACTCGGAGCGTTGTGGGAAAAGCTGCAGGCGATCCACGGGCTAGAATTGTAACGCGCGCATGCGTGCCGTGTTCGCATCCGGCCGACGCCAACGCCGGCCTGCTGGTCAACTGGATATAGCATCGAGGTGCGGGTCCTGGGGGACCCGCGCGGACCAGGGGGTCCGCCCCACTTTGCTTTCATCCATCCGAGACCAAGTGTTTTCGACGGTGCGGGCGGTGCATTTTACAAAAACTTGCATTGACGGAGCGCGTGAGTTATAGAATAAGATTTGAAAATCTCCCATTGCGTTGTTTTCGCACTAATCTTTCTGGCCACGTCCCTTCCCGCGCAAGTGAACGTCCTGACGGCCAACTACGACAACCAGCGAACCAATGCCAACCTGCAGGAGACCATTCTCAACCAAGAGAATGTGACCACCGGTAGCTTTGGAAAGATCGGCTACTTTCCGGTGGATGGCGAAATCTACGCGCAGCCGCTCTATGCGTCCGGCGTACAGATCACCGGTCAAGGCTTGCACAATGTCGTGTATGTCGTCACGATGCACAACAGTGTTTACGCGATCGACGCTGACATGCCGGGATCCACCACTCCGCTTTGGACCGTGAACTTCGGCCCCTCGGTTCCATCCTGGGTTCTCAACTTTACTGACATTCTGCCGGAAGTGGGCATACTGAGCACGCCCGTGATTGATCTGACGCGGCAGGTGATCTATATCGTGTCGGACACGCTCGATGGCGCGACGCCGGTATTTCGCTTACATGCTTTGTCGCTCGCGGACGGGAGCGAAATGCTGAACGGCCCAGTAGTGATTTCCGCGGCGGTACCCGGACACGGTGCGGGAAATCACGCCGGTACCCTGACCTTTGATCCAGCCATCGAGCTGCAACGGCCCGGCCTGGCGTTAGCGAACGGAATGCTCTATCTGGGTTTCGGTTCGCGTGGCGATCTGGACAACTGGCATGGCTGGCTGATGAGTTACGATGCCTCAACGCTGAAGCAGATTTCGTTCCTTACGACGTCGCCGGAAGGTTACGGCGCGTCTATATGGCATTCGGGGCGTGCGCCTGCCATCGACGCTAGCGGAAATCTCTACGTGGCTACCGGCAACGGCGATTTCGACGGCTCGGTGAATTTCGGCGAGTCAGTGCTCAAATTTTCGGGGACCGACCTCACTCTACTTGACTGGTATACACCGGACACCTGGTCCGCTTTGAACGACAACGATTCCGATCTTGGCTCGTCCGGCGTGATGCTGCTTCCCAGCACGAATCAACTGATCACCAGCGGCAAGTCCGGCGACCTATTTGTGATCAAAAGCGATTCGATGGGGCACTTGGGACCTAAGAACAGCAGCACGGTGCAAAACGTCCAGGCCAATGAAGGTGGCACCCATACTACGGCACTTTGGAACGATCCGAGCGGTCCAATTGTATATGCCCAGGAAACGGGGGGCGTGCTGAACGCTTTCCAGATTGTCAACGGCCAAATCAATAGTACGGCGCTGTCCCAAATCAAGCCGGCAGATCCGACCCTCTTCGCCGGTCTTTCGGTTTCGGGAGATTCCGATAGCCCGGGGAGCACGATCCTGTGGTACACCGTGGCGAATTATTACATCACCCAACAACCCGGCACACTGCACGCACTGGACCCTTTAGATCTGACTCACGAATTCTGGAATAGCGACATGGTCCCTACCGACGCGTTGGGTCGGTACGCGAAATTTGCGCCACCCATGGTGGCAAATGGCCGAGTGTATGTTCCGACGTTCTCGAACGAGTTGGTGATTTACGGGTTGTTGACCGCCGGGACGCCGGCGTTCCTGACGGGCGCGCCGCAGGTCACAGCGATAACCAGCGCCGCGAGCTTCCTGAGCGGCGCCATAACTCCCGGCGAGTTGGTAACGGTCTTCGGCGCGAATCTCGGGCCAGTGCTGCCTGCTGGACCAGTGGTTGACGACACCGGACGATTGGCCCAGAAGCTGTCGCATACAAAAGTGTTTTTCGACGGTATTTCCGCGCCGCTGCTCTACGCATCGGAGAATGAAGTGAGCGCGGTGGTACCTTTCGGCATTCAGGCATCCAACATTCAAGTACAGGTTCAAAACGGAAGCCAGTTTTCAGCGAACACGCCGATCGCGGTAGCTCCGGCAGCCCCCGCTCTTTACTCCAGGGACGGCACTGGCGGCAACATCGGCGCGATCATCAATCAAGACGGCAAGCAGAATTCCTATGGCGATCCAGCTCCCCGAGGTTCGGTCGTCATAATGTACGCCACTGGCGTGGGTGAGATGAATCCACCCGGGATCAACGGCCAGATAACATCGAGTACCCCCTACCCCGTGCCGGTACTGCCAGTGAAGGTCCTGATCGACAATCAACCAGCCGACGTTTTGTATGCGGGAGCGGCCCCCGGATTCGTGCAAGGGTTGATCCAAATCAATGTTCGCATGCCGGCGGCGGCCTCCAGCGGAAACGTGCAAGTGGTGCTGCAGGTGGGCAGCTACTCGAGTCCGAATACCACGTCGATCATCGTTCAGTAGGGTGGGCACATGGGCGCGCCGGACGGCAGCGCACGGCGCTGCCCCACATCTCCTGATATGATTGTGAACCGATGACCGAACAACCCCGGTTTCGCCCATTTGTCCCAGAGCACGTGCACATGCGCGAGCTCACGCTGCGAGCGCTACTGCTCGGCCTGGTGCTCACCGTGATTCTGGGTGCGGCAAACGCTTACCTGGGCCTGCGTGCCGGAATCACCATCGCGGCCACCTATCCGGCCGCGGTGATCGGCATGGCGGTATTGCGGCTCTTCAAAGGCTCTCTTCTCGAAGAAAATATCACGCGAACCGCGGGGTCCATCGGTGAGTCCGTGGCGGCCGGCGCCATCTTCACTTTGCCCGCGTTCCTGATTGCGGGCGCGTGGCCTTCGTTCGCTCCCAAGGATGCTTACTGGAAATCCACCGCGCTGATGGTGGTCGGCAGCATCATTGGCGTCTTGTTTGTGTCGCTGGTGCGAAGAGTGATGGTGGAAGATCCGGACTTGCCGTTCCCCGAATCGGTGGCGGCTTCAGAAATCCACAAAGCGGGAAGGCGCGGCGCGGAAGCAGCGAAATTTCTGTTTTACAATATCGGCCTCGGTGCGGTGATTCAATTCCTGGGAGAGATCCAACTCTTCGCGCCCGACAAGAACTTTTTCATTCCCGTGGGACAGCTCGGAAAGAGCGTCGTGAAATTGGGCAATCCCAAAAACACATTGGCAGCCGGCGGCGTGACCATGGCGTCCGGCCCAACCGTGAGTCCAGCGTACATCGGGGTTGGTTATATCATCGGCCCGGAGCTGGCGGCCCTGAATTTCGCCGGCGGCGTTCTGGCCTGGGGTTTGATGGTCCCGCTTCTGATTTTCTTCCTGGGACCGCGGCTGCACGATTTTCTGCCCGGTGTCTCGACCGATGAATCCTGGCTTGGCGTGGCGAACGCGGTGTGGCGCTACATCGTGAGGCCGATTGCGGTGGGCGGAATGATGGTGGGGGCGGCTTTCACTTTATTCAAAATGCGAAAAGGTCTCTTCGACGGGCTGCGCCGGGCCATCTCCGACTTGAAAGTCAGCGCCGCCCAAGCGCGCGAGACCAGTCGCACTGAGCAATACATGAGCTCGAAAACGGTCTTCAGCTTGATTGCGCTCATGTTTATGGTGATGATCGCGCTGTACATTTACCTGTCGCACCAGGTGATGGCCGGCGTGGTGGCTGCCGTCGTCATGCTGATCATCGCGTTCTTCTTCGCCACCGTGTCGGGGTATCTGGTGGGAATGATTGGGTCTACCAACAACCCCGTTTCGGGACTGACGCTGACCACTTTGATTATTGCCGCGCTGCTGATGGTGTCGCTGGGGGTGTCCGGTCCCGGAGGTGTGGCCGTGGTACTGGGCGTTGCGGCAGTGGCCTGTGTCTCCTCGGCCGTCGCCGGCGAATTGCTGCAGGACTTCAAAGTGGGATACATCCTGGGCGGAACTCCGCGGCGGATTCAGATCGCCGAATTGATTGCCGTGGTGGTGGCGAGCGCTGCCATGTACTGGCCGCTCTACATTCTGCAGGCCGCGAACATCAAAAACGGTGGGACCGGGTTCGGCGATCCCAAACTCTCGGCTCCGCAAGCCGGACTCATGGCCACTCTCGCCCAAGGCATTGTCGGTGGCGATATGCCTTGGTCGCTGGTGGTGGTGGGCGTGATGTTTGGCATCGTGATGATCATGGTGAAAGTTCGCAGCCCCATGCTGGTAGCGGTGGGAATGTACCTTCCCATAAACACTACGTTCGCCATTTTTCTGGGCGGCGTGTTTCGCTGGGTGACCGATTCCCAGCGGAAAAAATCGGGTCTCAACGAAGCTCAAAAGGCGCGTGTGGAGAACGTCGGCATACTCACCGCGTCGGGATTGATCGCGGGTGAATCGCTGATGGGACTGGTAATCGCCGCCTTCCGATTCTTTGAGTGGCCCCTGCCTAAGATCTTCGCGGATCCCTCGTACTTGTTCGGGGTCTTAATCATTCTGTTGTTAGGCGTTTTGCTGGTGCGCCTGCCGCTGGCCAATGCGGGCCATCCGGACGAGCCGGCGCCTCCCGTGGCAATGATGTAGAACAGTGGGGCGGACCCCCTGGTCCGCGGACGACGCTCACGTCGGCCTGCTGGTGAAATAGATATGGCATCGAGGTGCGGGTCCAGGGGGACCCGCGCGGACCAGGGGGGCCGCCCCACCGCTTCAGCTGAATTTTCATTCTCAGGAGAAGTCACATGCCGCAACCTGCGCCGCTTCGTCCCCGTCTGAAGTTCTAGGGAAGAAGAGCTGGGCCGCCGGATGGCACGTTTACGCTCCGGCGGCCGGCTGGATGCGAACTTGAGCACGATCCTCTAACGATCCTCTAACATAGGGAATTGCCACGCATTAGTTCATCCTCCGATTCGAACAGGACCAGGTGGTCGCAGGTCTACCTGGGCGTCGCTTTCACCACGCTCTCCACTTTGATCCTCGAATTGTCGCTTACCCGCATCTTCTCGGTTGTTTTCTTTTATCATTTCGCTTTTCTTGCCATCTCGATCGCCTTGTTCGGCCTGGGAGCCGGCGGAGTATTTTCGTACGTAGTAGCAAGCTGGCGTGGCAGTATTTATTTCAAGCTGGGAACGCTCGCTGTTGTCAACAGCTTCGTGGTGGTCGGGTGCCTGATCTTCATCCTCTCGCGCACGGTGATGGACAACCGTGCCTTGGCCGCGGTCTTTTTCGCCAGTGCGCTGCCATTCTTCTTTTCCGGGACGGTTGTCTCGCTGGCTGTCGCCGAAGCGATCCAGCGCGTGGACCGCGTCTATTTCTTCGATCTGCTCGGCGCGGCGGGCGGATGCCTTGCGCTGGTTCCCTTGCTAAACCACTTCGGCGGCCCAAATACAGTGCTGGCTACATCAGTCCTGTTCGCGGTGTCGGCAGCCATTTGGTACAACCTGGCTGGCACTGTGCGCGGGCGCGTTGCGGCCGTGGCCCTGGCTCTCGCTTTCGTGGCGCTGATCGTTTACAACTGGAAGCTGCATCCCATCGATATTCATTATGCCAAGGGAATGCCGCTTCCCAAGGAACAATTCGTACAGTGGAACAGTTTTTCGCGGATCGGGTTGGTGACTGGTTCGGATTGGGCCTCTATCCTTATCGATGCGGATGCTTCCACGTATATTCCGCACTTCGATCTGGATCACCTGACGCCCGCTGAAAAGGAGAAATTGCTCAGCCAGGGGCCCGGCTTCCCTTATGTTCTGCGGCCGGGCGGGAAGGCCTTGATTATTGGACCGGGCGGCGGCTGGGACGTCTCTCGCGCGATTGGTTCGGGAAGCAAGGATGTCACCGCGGTGGAGATCAATCCGATTATCGCGAACACGATCATGCGCGAGAGATTCCCGGATCTCAGCAGGCGCCTCTATTTCCGGCCCGAGGTCCGTTTGTTCGTGGAAGACGGACGCAGCTTTGTGCGCCGCAGCCAGGAAAAATATCAGGTTCTGCAGGCCACGCTGGTGGATACCTGGGCTTCCACCGCGGCGGGTGCGTTCGCCCTCTCCGAGAATAATCTGTACACCACGGACGCGTTCCGGGATTATCTCGAGCACCTCACCGACGATGGATTGATGGCGTTCACGCGCTGGGGTTTCGATCCTCCGCGCGAATCCCTGCGTCTGCTCTCGTTAGCGCGGGCGGCGCTAGCGGAGTTGGGTGAGAGCGATCCCGCAAGACACGTGATGGTGGTGCGAGAGGACGCCCAGAAGCTGAATGGCTGGGGCGCGCAGGATACAGTGGTGATTTTCCGCAAGCCGGCTACGAGCGCCGATATCTCGCGCGCGCTCGCGGGCAGCGGCGCCGGAACCGGCAGCTTGCAGCGTGTGTATATTCCGGGCGAGAAACAGGACAATGCATTTGCGCAGTTTCTTTTGAGCCCGGATCCGGAGAAATTCCTGGCGGATTATCAGTTTGATGTTTCACCCGTCGGCGATGACCGGCCGTTTTTTTTCTACACCGTGCAATCCCGCGATCTAATGAGGTACTTGATAGCGCCGGGCGAAGCGGAGGATTCCAAGATCAACCACGCTGTGCCGCTGCTGATCGAGCTGCTGGGAGTGAGCGTGCTTGCCACCGTTGTGATTCTGGCGCTGCCCCCACTGCTGCTTCGGGCGCGGCTTCCGATGGAGAAAGGTCTCAGAGGATTTCTATTGTATTTTGTGTGCCTGGGGGCCGGGTACATCATGATTCAAGTAGCATTGATTCAGAAGTTCATCCTGTTCCTCGGCCATCCGACGTACGCTTTGACGGTGATCGTTTTTTCCATGCTGGTCTGGAGCGGATTGGGAAGTTTTTATAGCCGGCGGCTGATTCGCGGCGCGCACCGCAGCCGTCTGATCATCACTCTAATCGGAGTGGCGGCCGCTGTTTCCGTGATTGCCTTCGCCGCGTCGCCCATCAGCGAATTCGGTGTGGGCTGGCCGCTGGAAGTGAAGATCCTGGTGACGGTTTGCCTGATCGCGCCGGCCGCGTTCCTGATGGGCATCCCTTTTCCCACCGGCTTGACGTGGCTGGAAACGCGATTTCCGCAAGCCGTGCGTTGGGCCTGGGCCTTGAATGCGGCATCCAGCGTTTTGGGATCGGCGGCCGCGATCTTCCTCGCCATACACATCGGCCTCCGCGCTACGGTGTTGGTGGGCGCCGGGCTTTATTTGTGCGCGCTGTCGGTGGTGTGGCTGCAGAAAAGCACGGTTGAAATCGCACCCGCGCCGGTTGAAGTAAGAGTTCACTGATGTGTGGGGCGGTCCCCCTGGACCGCGGCCGACGCCCACGTCGGCCTTTTTTTGCACGACAGCGCAGCCGGACCTGGGGGTCCGGCGCGGACGAGGGCGTCCGCCCCACTATGCGGTATTGAGAAACTGGAGGAACGTGCGACTTTTCGGCTTACTAACTGCCTGCTCTGTCGCGGCCGCTCTGGCCGCGCCCAACCTGGAACCTCCCAAGTTGCGCGTTCCCGATAACGTTCAGCCCATCCTGTACGCGGTGGATCTGACCGTCATTCCCGATCGCGACACGTTTCAAGGCGCCGTGGATATCAACATCGATATTCGCACCGCTACGCCAGTCATCTGGCTGAACGCATCGGATCTCGAAATCCAGGAGGCGAGCTTCCGCCCTTCATCCGGAGCCCTGGCGAAAGCGCAAGTGTTGGACGGCGGGAAAGATTTTGCGGGATTCTCATTCGACCACCCGCTTTCCGGGAAAGGCGTTCTGCACGTCGCCTACCACGGCAAGATCAGCAGAAATAGCAGCGCTGGCCTGTTTCAGATGAAGGAGGCTGACCAGTGGTATGTCTACAGCCAGTTCGAGCCCACTGATGCGCGGCGTGCCTTTCCTTGTTTCGATGAGCCGGGCTTCAAAGTGCCGTGGCAGTTGACGCTGCATGTGCCGAAGGACGATGTGGCGCTGGCGAATTCTCCCGAACTTTCACACACCGAGGAGCCGGACGGCATGCAGGCGGTGAAATTCAAAGAATCGAAGCCCTTGCCCAGCTACCTGGTGGCTTTGGCGGTGGGCCGTTTCGATATAGTGGACGCCGGGAAAGTCGGTAAGGTTCCGCTCCGTATCATCACCCCGCGCGGGAAGGGTGTCAACGCGAAATACGCCGTCGAGTCCGTTCCGCAACTCCTCAAACTGCTGGAAGATTATTTCGGAATTCCGTATCCATACGAGAAGTTGGATTCCATCGCCATGCCGATCAGCAATTTTGCGATGGAAAACGCCGGGCTCATCACATACGGCGAAACCTTGCTCCTTTCGAAACCTGAGGAAGACACCATCAATCGCCAGCGTGATTGCGCCATCGTCACCGCTCACGAAATGGCGCACCAGTGGTTTGGCGATCTGGTAACCACCGCGTGGTGGGACGACATTTGGCTCAATGAAGCGTTCGCTTCGTGGATGGAGAACAAGATCGTGGCCGAATGGAAGCCGGATTGGCACATCGACGTGACCGCTGTGAACGACCGGCTCTTCGCAATGGGCGAGGACAGTTTGGTTTCGACGCGCAAAATCAGGCAACCGATCGAATCGAACAACGACATCGCGAATGCTTTCGACGGCATCACCTACCAAAAAGGTGAAGCGGTTATCCAGATGTTCGAAACCTGGATCGGCAAAGACAAATTCCGGAAGGGCATCCATGTGTATCTCAAACAGCACGCCTGGGGAGCCGCCACTGCCAAAGATTTCGAGGCCGCGATCAGCTCCGCAACGGGACACAACATTGCGCCTGCTTTCGACACTTTCCTGAATCAAGCCGGAGTTCCGGAAGTTTCGGTGGAGCTCAATTGCACGGGGAAACCGGCGCTCGAGTTGTCGCAGAAGCGCCTGTTACCGATCGGCTCTCAGGGTTCCGCTGAGCAATCCTGGCAGATTCCCGTATGCGTTGCGTATGATTCCGATGGCTCGACGCATCATCAATGCGAGCTGCTTTCCGATCCGCGATCCCGAATGGTGTTGACATCCGCGAAGAGTTGTCCGGCTTGGATTGAGCCGAATGACGGCGAAAATGGCTATTACCAGGTTGATTACAAAAACGGGTTGCTGGACAAGGTGCTCGCCGGTCAGGGAACGCATCTCAGCCTGGCGGAACGCGTGGGGGTTCTGGGCAACGTGGAATCGCTGGTGAATAGCGGCGACCTTTCACCGCGCGTGGCGCTCGCCCTGGTTCCCGAATTCAGCCAGGATTTGAACCGGGAAATAGTTTCGGCCGTGACGGGCATTGCTGGAATCGTGAAGGACAACAGCGTGCCCGACGAGTTGCGCGAGAAGGGCGCTCGGTTTATCCGCGAAGTCTTCGGCCAGCGCGCATCGGAACTGGGATGGGCCGCAAAACCCGATGAAAGCCGTGACGCGCGATTGTTGCGCCTACAGTTAGTGCCCTTTGTCGCGGCCGTGGGAGAGCAGCGTGACCTGATCGCCGCCGCTGACCAGCTTACCCGAAAATGGCTGAACGACCGTACCGCGATTGCTCCGGACATGACTTCCACGGTGCTGCGCGTGGCCGCGGAGTTCGGAAATAGTGAGCTCTTCGATCGCTTGCACGAAGCGGCGATAAAAGAAACGAATCAACAGCAGCGCGAGCGGATAATCAGCGCACTGGGCGCGTTTCGCGATCCCGAGATCGCCCGCCGCGCGATGGCGCTAACGCTCACCAAGGAGTTTGATGCGCGCGAATCGTTCTATGCACTGCTGTTTGGTCCACGTGCATATCCCGAGACGCGCGAGTTGCCTTTCCAATTTGTCCAGCAAAATATCGATAAACTCCTGACAGCGATTCCACGCGAAGTGGGTGAAGACTACGCCGCGGTACTCCCGTTCGTCGGAGGCGCATTCTGCGACGCGCCGCACCGCGAGAGAATCCAAACATTCTTTGCGGATCGCGTAAAAACATTCACTGGGGGTCCCAGGAATCTGGCCCAAGTGCTGGAGGAAATCGATTTGTGCATCGCGAAGCGGAAGGCGCTGGCGCCGGAGTTGGAGGCGTTTTTGCAGCGATACTGAGCAGGCGGCAGGCGGCAGGCGGCAGGAAGCAGGAAGCAGGAGGCAGGAAGCAGGAGGCGAAGCAGCAAAGGCTCCGGAGCCGGTGCTTGTTGCCGCCTGTATCCTGCCGCCTGCATCCTGCCGCCTGCCGCCTGCCGCCTGCCGCCTGATATACTTTCTGTAAATCCCGGGAGGCTCCACGATGAGACTAATCACTGCCCTCTTGGCCTGCGCGACAATCTGCGCGGCCGCGCCGAATGGCGAGCCCAAAGTCGAAATGGGCGAGATCAACGGCGCCAAATACCGCATCGACATCCCTGCGAACTGGAACGGCGGTTTGGTGATGTATTGTCACGGCTACAGTCCGATCGCTGTCAGTTACAAGGGAGGCGCGTTGCCTCCGGTGCTCGCGGTGTTCACCGACCAAGGTTACGCGCTGGCACAATCCGGATACGCCGCGGGTGGATGGGCTATCCAGGAAGCCGTCGCGGATACCGAAGCTCTACGGAGGCACTTCGCCACCAAGTACGGTCAGCCCAAGGAGACTTTCATCACCGGACATTCCATGGGCGGATTCCTGACCATGATGTTTATGGAACGCTTCCCCACCAGCTATGACGCTGGCCTGGCGCTGTGCGGCCCGCTCGCACCCACAACTTATTTCATGGAGCGCGGTGCTTTCGACACTCGCGTGGTGTTCGATTACTATTTCCCTGGCGCACTGCCGCGGCCGGATAAAATTCCAGCGGATTATCAGAATTCCCCCGAAGCCGCCAAGCAGCTTCAGGCGGTGATCGATGGCGCGCCAGAGAAAGCTGCCGCGCTGCTCCGCTATTCCGGCGCTCACAGTACGAAGGATTTGGCCGGCACGCTGACGTTCATCACCTTTATGCTGCTGGACCTGCAGCGGCGCGCGGGTGGAAATCCTTTTGACAACCGCGACGTGATCTACGAGAGCCCGGACGACTACAACGCCCTCAACGACGGCGTGAAGCGCTATGCCGCCGATGCTCGCGCATCCGAATACATTCGCGCCTGGTACACTCCTACCGGCCGGCTGACGCATCCCATGCTCGCGATTCACACCAGTTACGATCCGCTAGTCCCTGTCCGCATTCCGAACCGGTATCCGGAACTGACGGAGCAATCCGGGTCCCAGGGAATGTTCGTGCAGCAATATGTGAAGCACGACGGACACTGCGCCATTTTGCCGAGCGAGGTTGCGGCCGGCTTCACTGAGCTGCGTGCCTGGAAGGATAACGGCGTCAGACCGCACTCCGGTCTGCATCCGGAAACTGCGGACGCGGCTGGCAGCCGCTAACCGCGTTCATCGGTTATTCCGTTATTCGGTTATTCGGTTCCTCGCCCTGCTGTGCCCGGTTCTTCCGAAGATAGTAGGCGGATACCGGAATTGGGATTTGCAAAAGCAGGACAATTCCTATACCCCATCCGCCGCCGAACAGGACCGGAGCGAACCACGCCGCCGGACACAGAACCCCTAGTGCATACAGGATGGACCATAGCCAGGAAAGTCCGATTGAAAGAAGCCAGCGCCCCACTTGGACGATCCATATAGCCAACATCACAGTACCGAAAACGATCGTAAGCCAGATCGGGGCCGAGGTTAGTGGACTGGTCCCATGGTCTCCACGGTTTCGCCGGTCCACCATCCTCCGTCCTTGGCTTCAGCATGGTGGTCTGGCGCTCAGCACAAAGCTAAGGGACGAATCGGCGATCCGGTGCCGCCGCGAATCTTGAGTGGTGCGGCCACGAAAACGAATTCGTAAATGTGATCGCGTGCCAGTTCTTCCAGATTCAACGCCTCGATGATGTGGATTCCGCTTTCCACCAGCAAATGTACGTGCACCGGCATGCTTGCGGCCGGAACTTTCTCGAACGCGACAGTATCGGAACCGGCCGCGAATACGCCGTGCTTGCTCAGCCAGCGCGCACCTTCGAGTTCAGGACCGGGGCCTGAGGGAACCGCTCCCGCGCCACCCGTGATGTAATGCGCGGGATTGTTCCAAAAGCGCGCCCAGCCTGTCCGAATCAGAACGACATCGCCTTCGTGGATCTCCACTTTTTGTGCGTGCGCAGTCGCTGCCAGATGATCTGGCGTTATCGAGAAATCGGTGGGCAAAGCATCCGTCTTCGCGTGTCCGGCCACGTCCAACAGCACGCCACGGCGCAGGATCGGCGCGATGGTGTCTACCGAGTGCTCGCGAATTCCGCCAGCATCGCTCTGAACTAGCGCAGCCTCCATGCCGCCGTAAAGCTTTCCGCCGCACGAAAAATGGCACAACGCGTCAATGTGTGTGCCGACGTGGCTGCCCAGCGCGATGGCATCCGCAGCCGAGCTGACTCCGCCTTCCGCCACCAGATCGCCATGTTTCTTGGTGAGCCCGAATAGAAACGGCGGATGAGTTGGATAATGCGGCATGCCGACGAAATAAGTCTGCGCCAGGTCGTAGACCTTCGACCGACGAATCCGGTCGAACAGCTCGCTCATCAGCGGCCAGTCTTGGCCCGTAACGATGCCGGCTTATACGCGCGATGGCGAACTCTTGGCTTGGACGGGGTTGTCTCTGGCGAGGCCCATCGCCCCAACCGGTATTGTCGCGAGTAGCCGCCCGTGAGATTGGTTATCGTAACGGTAACCGCTCCGTTGGCATCGGTTGAATATCTTTCTTCGATTCTCTGGGACGTCACGGCCTCGGAGTGCTCGACCGTCGCACCCTCGGAAGCCTGCAGCGCCGGATCGAACGGAAATCGGATCTCATCCCAAACCGTAACATCGCCTCCGGGTTGTCCGTCCTCAACCAGGTAGGTGCATTCTATATAGCGGAAGTAGCCGATATTGTGTACCGGCATGTACTCTCGCCGGATTTCCCGCGGCTTCTCGCTCGCGCGCGGTAACACCGTGCCCTTGGTGAAGAGCGGATCGAAAACCACTCTCCGCCCGCTGTCGGTCTCGCGCCATACGCCGAAATAACGCGAGAATTTTTCACTCAGCACGTAGCCGGCTTGCTGGTCGGCCTGAATGGCAAGTCCAATTGCGGTCGCGGACCGCGCATGCACCGATCGCCGGACGCGTTTGCCGAACCGCTCTTTCAGCATTCGATTCACAATCGGCAACTCGCTTCCGCCGCCGGTCACGTACATAGCTTCCAGATCGCTGGCTCCGTTTTTGACCAGCAGATCTTCCACGACATTTAACGTTTCCTCCACCAAATGCCGGCACCGTTCATAATAATCGGTGGCTTGCACGGTCACAGTGCCCCAGCCTTCGCGCACATTGTCCAGGTCCAGAACGATCTTGCGCGTGTTGGGATGGAGCGCTTCTTTTTTCATCCGGCACTCTACCAGCAAACGGAACTGCTCGGATTGAGAGAGTCCATCGCGGTCCTCTTCGTCCACCGCGAGATCTGCCAGCAGTTCGTCGAAATCGTCCCCACCCAAGGTCGGAATCCCCTCGGTGGCCAGCACCTCGTGGGTCTTCTCTCCGATCTTCACCAGCGACGCGTCGAACGTTCCACCGCCTAAATCGTACACCAGAATCACGCCGGTCATTTTGGTCTTGTGACCATACTCGATGCAGGCGGCGGATGGCTCGTTCAGCAGGCCAATCACATCGCAGCCCGCCGAGCGGAAAGCCTCCACCGTAAGGAACCGCTGGTTGCTATTCGCGTTGGCCGGAACGCCCAGCACCACTTCCAGTCGCTCCTGGGGCAGCGCAGCCCGCAGCGCCGCGGCCATTTCATTCAGCACCTGGATTAGCGGAACTTGCTGATCGCCTAACTGCAGGATGGTGGATGGACCGGCATCCTGCAGCACGCGCTTCAGCGATCGTATGATGGTCCAGTTCGGGTATTGCTGGCAGGCCCACGCTTGCCATCCATAGAGGCGCTGGCTGCCTCGGACCGCGACGAGCGACGGAAACCAATCCACCACCGCGCCGTCCGGATCTTCAAAAGGAAGGATGGGATAATTCCCACGATCCACCGCAGCCACAACCGTGCGCGTGGTGCCGAAGTCGATTCCCAGCCTCATGTGCGGACCGCAATCGCCATGAAATCCGATTGTAGCTCAGGAGGCAGGCGGCAGGCGGCAGGCGGCCGCGGGATTCGTGGTTTTCTGCCGCCTGCCGCCTGCAGCAGGCCTGCCGCCTGGCCGCTACTGTTTACTCGCCGTCGGCTGTCCCGCCGTGCCGTTCAAGAACTTGAGCAGTGTTCCATTGAACGGTGCTGCGCATTCGAACTGAGGAATGTGGCCGCAATTATCCAGAATCACTAGTTCGGAACCGGCGATTTCGGCTGCAAGCAGCTTGCCTTCGGCCAGAGGCGTAAGAGCGTCTTCGCGTCCCCAGATAATCAATGTCGGAACTTTGATGGCGCCTAGTTTGCCGTCCACCACGTCTTCGCCGCGGTGAACGGACTCAATGAATCGCTCGATGGTGTAGCCGTCTCGGTTCCTGAGGTGCGTGGCGAACAACTGCTCTGCCGCCTGATTGGTGGCCAGCGCCTTGTTGGCGAGGATCAGAGCCAGCACAGTCTTGCTCCCAGCCACCGTGGACGGATTCAAGCCATCCATGGTTTCGATGTTGGGCTTCGGCGTGCCGAGTTTTTCGAACGAATAGCCGGCGCTATCCACCAACACCATGCGTTCCACTTTGTCGGGATGCGCCAGCGTGAATGCCATCGCCGTCCAGCCGCCCAGCGAATTTCCCACCACCGTCGCTTTCGTTATTCCAACCTTCTTATAGAAACCGTCCAGAAAATCCACCAGCGTGCCGACGCGATAGTTGATGGGCGGCTTGTCCGATTCGCCAAAACCGATCTGGTCCGGAACAAACACGTGGAAGCTCTGCGCCAGAGCAGCCGTATTCATCACCCAGTTATTTGCGTCGGCGCCGAGGCCATGCAGCAGGATCACGTTCGGTCCGCTACCCGCTTCCAGGTAGTGAATTCTCTGGCCGAATACCTCGACCTGCTTAGATTCGGGTTTCTGCGCCCAAATCACGGACGCAGTCACAATGCTCAGCGTAATGAGTCTCCTCATGTTCCGTCTCCTTACAAGTAAGCTACCATGGCGTTTATGTTCGAAAACTTCCACGGCAACTCCACTATCGCGCAAGTCCTGTTCGGTATGGCTCGCCAGGGGCGCATCCCTCAGACTATCCTGCTGGATGGCGCCGAAGGAGTGGGCAAAGCCACGCTGGCACGCCGGTTCGCCGCCACGCTGCTGGGCGATGCCGGCAAAATCGAACAGGATGATCTGAGTCTGGAGTCGAACGCCGCCATCATTGCCGACCGCGAAAAGTGGCCGTCCGACAAACGCAACGACGATCCGCTGATGTTTTCCACGCATCCGGATTTCATCACTTTCCCGCCCGACGGGCCGCTGCGCCAGATCACCATCGAGCAAATGCGTATGCTCAAGGATCGGGCGCAGTTTAAGCCGTTGCGCGGAAGCCGCCGCGTCTTCCTGATCGATCACATCGACCGCGCGAATGAGCAGGCGGCGAACTCGTTATTGAAAACCCTCGAAGAGCCGCCCGATCATCTGATACTGATTCTGACGGCCGAGAATCCCTACGATCTGCTCCCCACCATCCGATCGCGTGCCGTGTTCTTCCACTTGGGTCCGCTTTCGATCGGCGAAATGCAAGCCTTCGCCGCGGACCGTGGCCTTTCCGACGCCGCGCGCCGCATTGGGCTGGCTGCTGGAAGCCCCGGGCTGGCCCTTGCAATGGATCTGGACGTCTACGAAGAACGCCGCTCCGCCATGCTGAAACTCTTGCAAGCGGCCGCCGGACGCGCGCCCTTCTCCGAATGGGTGAAACACGCCGAAGCGATGTCGGGGCGCAAACAGGAAAAGCTCGATTTCTTCCTCAATATTCTTTACGTGCTGTTGGAGGATGTGCTGCTGGCGGCGCAAAAAACGGGCGAGATCCGCAACGTCGACATCCGAACTGAAATCGAAGCGCTCGCCTCGCATGTTTCCTTCGATTGGATCCGCGCCGCTGTCAGAAAAGTGGACGATCTGAGCGAGTTGCTGCGCCGGAACATCCAGAAAAACATTGCCCTGGATGCGCTGGTGGTGGAACTGCGCCGGCTCGCGGCGTGAAAAAATCCGCGTAGGCACCGACTCCCTCAGAATCT
>PMOK01000167.1:0-24568 GCA_003162425.1 Bryobacterales bacterium
TCGTAGCCGCGATCCTGCTTGAGATCATGGAAACGGTGACTGTCTACGGAACCGCTTCCAACTTTTCCAGCAGACTCACGATCCGTCCGGCTACTTCGGTCTTGCCACCGAAACGCAGCTCGTTGTAGGCAGCCGTGAGATCCACCACCAGTGTGGAGACCGCCGGTTCCTGCAAAACGCGCGCGAATTCGAAAGGGGTCACCCACGGTGGTTTTTCGATGCCGCGCTTTCGCAGCACTTTCAACATCCGATGGTAAAGCATGGTCGCGTCGGACGCCTCGGCGTCCCCGCGCTGGACTTTCAGAACCTGTTGCCGCGACTTCCACCAACGCCACCAATCCCTCCCGAACAACTGCAGCAGAATTGCGGCAATAGCAATGCCGAAAAGAACGGCAGCGTAGCGCAGCACGAAATTCGACGTTCGATGATACGCCCGATTCAGAGCGGGCCCCACGCCATCAAACCAATTCATCCCCACGTGACGGCTGGATTCGCCCACTCGCGAGGCCAGTTGCAATTGGCGATCCAGGTTGTAATTGAGCACCCAATCCTGCCAGAAGACCTCGGCGGCGTCTGCATAAAACCCGAGGCGCGTCCAGACTGAAAGGCGCAATGCGTTGGGATCGGGTGGGGTTGGATCGAACGTTGTCCAGCCGCGATGAGGGAGCCACGCCTCCACCCAACTATGCGCGTCCGAACTGCGGATTAATTGAGTACCGCTGATGGGATTGTAGACTCCGCTTTGAAAACCCGTGACCACGCGAGCTGGAATCCCGAGCGCGCGCAGCATTACGGCCATGGAGGACGCAAAGTATTCGCAGTGCCCCTTCTTGCGATGAAACAGGAAATAAGCCAATGGATCCGCAGGTTCAAATTGCGGAAGTTCGAGCGTGTAGCCGTAGTGCGTCCTGAGATATTTTTCCACCAGCCGGGCCTGGACGGCGGGTGAAGAGTCGCCTCGGACGATCTCGCGCGCCAGCTCACCAACGCGGGGATCGATGCGGGGGAGTTGCAAATAGACGGCCCGCCATTCGCGTGTCAACGGATCCACAAATGCGTCGGCGGCGTCAAGGTCCGGCGAAGGTAGTTCCAGCCGGCTGTAAACTTGATACCAAATGTCGTGAGAATCGCTCAAGCGCACGCGGAAATTGTCCAGGGAATTGCGGAACACCGGCGAGTCGATTCTCAAATACTGCGGTGTGCCGGCAAAGAACAGCGCATCGCCGCTCAGTTCGCCCAGGTGGACAGCGTAGGAAATGTGACGGATGTCTGGCCGGCGCGGCGGGTCAGGTTCCAGCACCAGAAGCCCGGCCTGATCGGGCCGCAGCATCTGGGGTGAAGTGGGAGGAACGAACCAGGTGCGGCCGTCAAACTCCGAGAGCGCCGCTCCACGCCATTTCAACGGCAGGGTCCGATCCTCCGGATGATCCATCTTGATGTGCATCACCGGCGTGTTGTCGCGCTTGAGCTCGCCGATCTCTCCCAATGTTACGCGCGTGGAGAATCCGGTCAGCTTATCGCGCCGCGAGACCAGATGTTGGAAGGCGGCGCGCGCGGTCCTAGGCAGGAAGAAAAATAATCCGGCCGTAATTGCGAGGATGGCCACCGAAACAAGCAGAGCCGAAGCGGTGAGGCGGAGAGAGAGCCCGCGGCTGGAGAATCTGGCTACCGTGCCACGCTTTCGCGCCGACTGCCGGATCTCGCCGCTCGAGAACGTGGCCACACCCAAAACCAGAAAAAGTAAAAGAAATCCGAAGAAGTTGACCCGGGAAGATAAGATGCAGGCGGCCAGCAATTCCAGAAAAGCAATCACCTTCAGGAACAGGTAGTCGCGATTGGTTTGCGCGGTCAGAATTTTCACTACAGCAACGAAGAAGACAAGATGGACGGCGGAGGGCAGGAAGGATTCCGAGATGAAGAAATAATCCACTGGGTAAAAGCCGACATAAGCCAGAGTGGCGACGGTGACCATGCCGGCGGGCAGTTCCAGGCGCAGCAGCCCTGCGGTAATCAGCGCTCTTAGGAAAAGCGCCGCAGCGGTGATCACCGTGGTGGGCGTGTCCAGATAGCCGGAGCCCACCACTGCCAGAAAGCCGCTGGCCAGCAAACCCAACAAGGCAAATTCGAAGAATCTGTCCGCCGGCGATGCTGCGGCGGCGGAATCGGGGCGCATAATCTTATTCTAAGCCCCTTACGATTGCTATTATGAAGACACTGGAGGAGTATTGAGCTCGGTTACCACTTTGCCCGAGGTGCAAGTTGTGGATGCAGAGAAGCGCCGGCGGGCGGTGCTGATCGTGATCGGCTGCACGCTGATCATCGGAGCGGCCCAATATCTAATCAAGCTGGGCGCCAATCAGTTGGCCGCCGAGCAGCATTCCGTCCATGGCGGCTCGGTAAGCCTCGAAGCGGCGGTGATGGGTATTTTCACTAATCCAGCAATTTTCAGCGGCTACTGTCTCTACGCCGTCTTCACCGTCCTTTTCGTCTTTGCGCTCCGGCACGGCGAGCTCTCAATACTGTATCCGCTCATATCGCTAGGCTACGTTTGGGTCGCGATTATTGGAGCGGTTGCATTTCACGAGGCGATGAATCCCTTTAAGCTCGCCGGCATTGCGATCATAATGGCGGGCGTGACGGTGCTCGGCCGCGGGAGCGGGAGCTCAAAGTGACTACGCCATTCTCCTCCATAGTTCTGGTATTGGTAGGAGCCGTGATCGGATCGTTTGGCGCGATCTTCCTCAAATGGGGTGCCCATGCTCTGAGCCGGAGCTGGACCAGTATTGTCTACAACTGGAAACTGGCGGTTGGCGTGGTGACCTATTTGTTGTCCTCAATCTTGTTCGTAAAAGGTATGTCCAACGGCGAACTGTCGGTTCTGTTTCCTATGGTCTCGGTCGGATATATCTGCACGCTGCTGTGGTCGCATCTGTTCTTTCAGGAACGGATAACCAAAGCGAAATTGGCAGGCGTGGGCTTGATACTGATCGGAATTGTTTTTCTCGGTTTGGGAAACGCCGCGCATTGACCGAAACTTTAAGAGATACCACGGCGTCGAAGCTCTAAGTATTGAGCAGCCTCATGAAAAAACTTTTAATCTCGTTGAGCTTGCTTGCTTTGCCCGTGTCCGCCCAATACACGGGGTTAGTCACAACGCGGGATGGCAACCAGCTTTACTTTTCCTCTTCGCTGCGATTGCGCGGCACCTCTGAAGTGGATTCTCCGAAGATCTTCCGCTATTCGACGGGTTTCGAGCTTATTCAGCAGCCGACTGCCTCATGGCAAGCGCTAGTGGAACCCCAAGTCAGCGCGGATGGGACAGTCGCCGGCTACACCAACAGCTCAGCCAGCTCGTGTATCGAATGGTTTTGCAATGGTGCGCCGCCTCCGGAATTCGGAGTGATTATCGGCGTCCAGATCCCGCACAACCCGTTGCCGGCTCTGCATGGCAGATTGCGTCTGGCGCGCGATGGCGGGTCTGTGATGATTTGTCGTGTAGACGTTGGTGACCTAGTAGACCCACACCTGATCGATCTGAGGACTGGCCAAGTAACAGACCTCAAAGGACTCAATGCGCTCGGCGACGGCCTCCAGACAGTGGGCGATTCGACGGGCGGCGGCCCGATCGTTCTCCTGCTGGATCAAACCTCCAGCCCGTTGCTCTATCACAAGGGAGCAACCACGCGGCTGCATTTTTCTCACGCGGCTATCTTGGCCCGCATGAATTCCGAAGCCACCGTCATCGTGTATGAAGCGGCTGATCCGGGCGGCAAATATGAACTGATCGTTCACCACGTTGGAACGGGAACGGAACAGATTCTGCAAGTGGGTCCGCCGGTTCCGGCCAACCTACCCAATAACACTCCTTCTTATTTCCAACCCTGGCTGAGCGACGATGGATCGTCAGTGCTATACCTCACAGTCGATGCGTCGGGTCATCAGCAGGTTTTTTACGAAGCCACCAATGGATCGGGAGAGCGCGCGCTTACTAATTTGACAAGCGTTCCCGAGGGTGTGAGTGCCGCTACATTATCAGGCGATGGGACCATCGCCTACGCCGCCACGCCGGATGGAAGAATTCTCCGCATCTCAGTTCCAAGCGGCAAGATGGACGAACTCGCCGGGCGCACGCCACAGTTGATTCAGCTGCAGAATCCCGCCGTTGGTTCCGTGAATTGGATTTCTGGCGCTGCGCTCTCCGCGACCGGCACGCTTCCGCAGGTCCTGGTGGGAGATGTGCCAGCACCGGTTATCTCGGCAGAGCCCACTTTAGTAAAATTTCAGATTCCTTGGGAAGTTCATCCCGGGCAGCCATCCGAGATCCGGCTGCAGTACGGGCCGCCGCCTCCGTTCGAATCAGTGCTGACGTTTACTGCGGCCGCGATTAACGGGAACTTCTTGAGCCCGCTAGCGAATCCGTTTTCCGGGGCACTTCTCGGCTTGCACCACGATTTCCACTCGCTGGTAACTTCCTCCGATCCGGCACTTCCTGGGGAAATCATCCACTTTTACTTGACCGGCCTCGGACCCGTGACGCCATCTGTCGCCACCGGAGAAAGGACTCCGGCATCCGCGCCGCTGCATCGAGTGGTCTATCCACCGGTCTTCTGCACAGTGTCAAACATCGGAACAACCAGCACCGGTTTCCTGAATGCACCTGTACCTTTCGTGGGACTGGCTCCTGGATATATCGGACTGTACCAAATGGACCTTCAAGTCCCCCAAGGTCTTGTAAACGCCGACTCGGCGCTGAGCTGCGCATTCCGCATGCTCGAAGGCGGCGGTTATCAAGTAGCGGCGGTGGACCTGTACGTCCAGGTCCCGTAGAAACACTCACGCCTACTTTCGCGCCAGCACCGGCTGTGCGGCGCCTGGTGGACCGCCCGGTGGGACTTCAGGCGGAGGGATCTTCTTCGGACGCGCGTCCAGCTTGGTCAGGATTAAATCTTCTTTCGCCTTTTGGAACTTCGGCGTTCCGGGTTTGGCGCCGGTGGCCAGAACATCGCGCTCGGTGACTTCCTGAGCGCTGGGCAGATACTTCTGCAAATAATTCCGGATGCGGTCGTGCACGATGCGCTCAGAAGAGTGCGCCAGCAGGAACAGGATCTGCTCGCCCGGGGCCTTGGACAGCAACACATAAATGTGCGACGGCTTCTGAAGCTTGGCTGATTTCAGGTCCTTTTCCAGTTTCTTGGAGTTAGCTTCCAGCTTTTGCCAATGCTCCACTTCGCGCTTGGTCAAGCCGATTCCCTTTACAAACTCGGCCCGCTCCTTGGCCGACAATTTTTCGCCCAGGAAATACAGGAACAGCCCTATGTTGTCCAGGTGCATGTCGACGCCGAAAGGAACCATCTGTTTGGCCTTCTGCAGTTTCTGCAGACCCGCCATATTCAGCTTGCCGCCCTCCAAAGCGTTGGAGTAAAGATGCAGCAGTTTTTCTTCTTCCAGCACACGCACTACGTCGGCGCAATTCGGCTCATTGGCGGTATGCCGCAACTCGTCCAGTAAAGCGGGCTGCTGGATGCGGGTCTCGAGTTGCGCCTCGCGAGCATTGTCGTACTGCATTTTGGTCCGCTCATCGATATTGAAACCGAGGCGCACTTTGAAGCGCAGCACTCGCAGCAGACGCGCCGGATCGTCGTAGAGCGTGTAGTTGCTTACCGCGCGCAACTCTTTGCGCTCCAGGTCACCGACTCCATTGTTGGGGTCGAGCAGCAATCCGCGTGAAGCTGGATTCAGCGAAAGCGCAATGGAGTTGATAGTGAAGTCGCGACCGCGCAAATCCTCATGCAGCGTGGCTGGCTTGACTACCGGTTTTTCGCCCGGCTTGGGATACTTTTCCTGGCGCGCCATCCCGATGGTGGCATGCACGCCACCCGGGAAAGACATATGGACCAGCTTGCGGTTTTCATCGATCGCTAATATTTTTCCACCCGCCTTCTTAGTCACGGCCTGCGCCAGCTTGATGGCATTTCCCTCTACCGTGAAATCGATCTCAACGATAGGAAAGCCGCCCAACATATCGCGCATCGCCCCACCGGTCAGAAAAATATTGGTGTTGGCTTGAGCAGCGGCGGTCTGAAATTCGCTCACCACCCGGCTCTGGTCAGAGCTCAAGTGGCTTTCGAGCATAAACATGTAATCGCTCATCGATTCGCTCTCTCTTGGCGTGATCCAGGGTTCTCCCTTTTCCCGCTCCAAATTGTTTGGTTCGTCCGATTCCGCATCAGGCCCGGGGATGATGGTCGTCCACGGTTTTCCTCAACCGGGACCGCATGACATGGGTATAAATCTGCGTGGTCGAGATGTCGGTGTGTCCCAACATGGTTTGCACGCTCCGCAAGTCCGCTCCGCCTTCCAATAAATGAGTCGCGAACGTGTGCCGCAGAACGTGCGGCGTGAGGTTATGAAAAATCCCGGCTTTCTTTCCATACCCCGCCAGCAGCTTCCAAAAAGCCTGCCGAGTCATTGCGGCGCCACGATTCGTGACGAATAAATAGGGGCTGGCGCGGCCTTTCAGCAAGCGGGGCCGTCCACTCTCGAAATAGACCTCGACAGCTCGAAGCGCAGCTTTGCCCACTGGAACGATACGGTGCTTGTTTCCCTTTCCGATCACACGGACAAAGCCGAGGTCCCGTTCGACGTCGGACACGCGGACCCGGCATAGTTCAGAAACCCGAAGTCCGGTGGCATACAGGAATTCCAGCATCGCGCCATCGCGCAATCCTTGCGGATGGTTTCGATCCGGCGAAGCCATCAAGTCATTCAACTGCTGCTTATTAAGATACTTAGGAAGACTATGCCAGTGTTTCGGGGGGGCCAGGAGCGCGGTAGGATCTGAATCCACCGCGCCTTGCTCCATCAGAAACTTATAAAGATTGCGGATGGTGGTCACATGGCGGGCGATGGACCGGCTGCTCATTCCGTTCTGGTAGAGCGAATCGACGTGACGGTGCACGACAGAGGGGTCATCCAGGCTGTCGGCAGGTTGGAGAGAGCCGGTAAAGCATTTTAAATCAAGGTTATAGGCTTCAACCGTGGCACTGGATAACCCCTTCTCGATACGGCAGAAGTCGAGAAACGAAGCCACCCTAGCCGATATTGATGCAACAGAGCGCATCGTGCCAATGATACAATACTCGGGAAATTGTTTGGAAGAAAAGTACAACGTTAGGAGTGATTTGGGGGGTTCAACCAACAAGAAAGTGCTGGTATCGCGTTTCGACCGCGAAGCGGCGTCGGGTTTCGTGAATCCGCAAAGCTATCTGTTGGCGGAGGGTCTGGAGTTACTGAGCCAAACGGGAGCCGTGAGCGTGATCCCCTATGAAGACATAAAACTCGTTTGTTTTGTTAGAGATTTCCAGCAAGGTGAGCCGCGCAAGGAGTTGCGCCTGTTCACGACGCGGCCCAAAATGGAAGGCCTTTGGATTCGGATGCGGTTCCGCGATGGTGACGCCATGGACGGAGTACTGGCCAATAATCTTCTGCAGTTCGATCCTTACGGTTTTTCCGTGATTCCCCCGGACCCCGGCTTCCAGAACCAGCGCGTGTTTGTCCCCAAGGCGGCTTTATCGGCCATTCAGGTTTTGGGAGTGGTGGGAAGTCCGTTAAGGACGAAGAAACCGAAACCCGTAACGAAGGAACAGCTAGAGATGTTTGAGAAAACCGGGGAGCAATAGCAGGAGGCAGGCGGCAGGAGGCAGAAACCACGCTCGGCGATTACAGTGGCGTCCGTGCGCTCCGTACTGCCGCCTGCAGCCTGGCGCCTGCCTACTGTGCCGTTCCTTTCCAGGTGCCTTCGTCCACTGCGGAACCGTCCGCGGCCGCTTTGGTGTGATATTCGCCAGCGAGCGTGGTTCCCTTCAACTCGCCCGTGATGGTGGATTCGAGACCGTTGCCGTCCAGATCGAATTCGTAGACGACTTTGACTTTGGAGCCATCCACCGAGACGGAAGTGACCTTGGTCTTGATATCCGCGCCGCTGAACGTGAACACGACCTCGCTCTTCCATGCGCCGTCATCGGCCTGTTTGAGCGTCACCTGGATGTCGCCGCTCGCGCCCGCGGAGCCCGAATAGCTGCCTTTATAGGTTCCGGCTATTCCGGCCGCGAATAGTACCAAAGCTAGGGCGAAGCACAGGACAAGAAGACGCATGCGGTCAAGATAGCACACAGCGGACGTCGATTCGTGCATTGGTTCCACGATCCTTGCCGATGTGTTAAGCGGGGCCTTTGTCGGGTCTTCCGAGGAGAGTGCTGATCGTGAAACAGACTAGTATCCGGACCAAGCTGTTCTTGTGTTTTGGGTTGGTGGTTGTGGCTGCATTGACGGCAGCCGCTTATTCGCTGTCCACCATCCGCAGTATCAGGAGCCAAGTGCAGGAAGAGATCGTGGGCAGCGCCGCGCGGCTCGATCAATCGCGGCAAATCACGACCGGCATAGCCAATATGCGCAGCGCCATGCGCGGCGTCACCATTTTTTCGATGTTGCATATGCCCGGACCGTTTGCTAAGGCGCGCTCGACTTTCGGCGACACAGCGGCGGAGATGCGGAACGTAATCCAGCAGACGGAGGCCTCCAAGCTGACCACGGAGGACCAGGCGGCTGTCAATGCGATTCGGTCGGCATTGGACCAGTGGGTGGAGAACTTCCGGGAGTTCGCTGATATGTGCGCCGCAGGGCATCCGGAGCAAGCTAGCGAGATCACAAATAAGAAGACATCGCCTCTTATGGACACGCTGCAGAAGAACGCCGCGGCTTTCGGCCAGGCGAATAGCGCGCGCAGGGACGCCGCTATTGTCACCTCGGAAGCAGGCATCCAACGCAATGAGCTCGTGATGCTGGTGATTTCGGCTCTGGTTTTGCTGGCGGGCGTTGGCGGATTTGTTAACGTGACCCGTCTGGCTAAGGCCCTCAAGCACATTTCAGAAACGGTAGCGGAGGGCGCTCACCAAGTAGCCCAGGTTGCCGCGCAGGTTTCCTCGTCCAGCCAGGCGCTCGCGCAGGGGTCGTCCGAAAATGCCGGATCGCTCGAAGAAACCTCGGCCGCGGTCGCCGAGATCAGCTCCATGGCTCAGCGGAACACGGAAAATTCCCGGAACGCGGTAGGCATTGTGGCGCACTCTGCCGAGAAGTTCGCCGAAACCAACCTCGCGCTGGACGGTATGGTTCTGGCCATGGGCGAAATCAACGGCTCCAGTCAGAAGATTTCCAAGATCATCAAAGTCATCGATGAAATCGCGTTCCAGACCAACATCCTGGCCCTGAATGCGGCGGTGGAAGCTGCGCGCGCGGGCGAGGCGGGCTTGGGTTTCGCGGTGGTGGCCGACGAAGTACGCAACCTCTCACAGCGCTGTGCCCAGGCCGCTCGCGACACTGCTTCGCTGATCGAGGAATCGATTGCGAAGTCGGATGGCGGCAAATCCAAGGTGGATCGGGTGGCCGAGGCAATACGCGGCGTCACCGGAGAAGCGGCGCAGGTGAAGACCTTGGTGGACGAGGTGAGTGTGGGGAGCCAGGAGCAGGCGCGGGGGTTGGATCAGATCAGCAAGGCCATCACGCAAATGGAACAATCCGGCCAGTCGACGGCGGCGACGGCCGAAGAAAGCGCAGCGGCGGCGGAGGAACTCGCGGCGCAGTCGGCTACTCTGACCGATATCGGCAAGCAATTGCGAGTGCTGGTAGATGGCGGCGCGGCCATCCAGGAATTAACCGCGATGGGGGAATAATCCTGGCTTCAGGCGCGTGAGATACAATCGTGTAGCGCGCAATGCCCGCCCCTCCAGGGACTCGTCTCGGCCCGTACGAAATCGTTGCCTTGTTAGGCTCGGGCGGAATGGGCGAGGTCCATAANNCGCTTCGAGCGGGAAGCGCGCGCCATCGCGGCCCTGAACCATCCCCACATTTGCACGCTCTACGACGTGGGTCCGGACTACCTGGTGATGGAATACATCGAAGGCACCCCGCTCAAAGGGCCTATGCCACCGGAAGAGGCCGTGCGCGTGGCGCTGGAAATCGCTGGCGCTCTTCAGGCCGCGCATTCCGCTGGGATCGTGCACCGCGATCTTAAGCCTGCCAACATATTACTCACGCGTTCAGGCGTCAAACTTCTCGATTTCGGTTTAGCGCAGATCCAGCAGATCACGGCAGGTGACGCCACCGTCATTCAAACCCAGGCCGGTGAGATTCTCGGCACGGCCGGCTATATGGCTCCCGAACAGATCCATGGCCAGCCGGTGGATGCGCGCACCGACATTTTCTCTTTCGGCGTGGTCCTATACGGAATGCTAAGCGGGCGCCGCGCATTCGCCGGCGAGACCGCGATTTCAACCATGGCTCGGATTCTGCACACAGAACCGGGCCCGTTGGAAGCTCCGCCGGAACTTGCCCGAGTGGTCACGCGCTGTCTACGAAAATCCGCATCCGACCGATTCCAGAGCATGGCGGAAGTGATAACTGCGCTCGAGGCCGTGAAACCAGCTCCCGAGGCGGAAAGAAATCCCTCGATCGCCGTGTTGCCGTTCGCCAACATGAGCGGCGACAAGGACAACGAATACTTCAGCGATGGCTTAGCCGAGGAGATCCTCAATGCGCTTACCAAGCTTCCGGGGCTGAAGGTTGTGGCGCGTACATCGGCTTTCGCGTTCAAAGGCAAGAACGAGGACATTCGGGGAATCGGCGAGACACTCGGCGCGACGCACGTCCTGGAGGGCAGCGTGCGTAAATCCGGTAACCGCGTGCGAATTACCGCCCAGCTAATCAGCATCGCGGACGGATGCCACCTCTGGTCGGAAAGATACGATCGCGAGATGACCGACATTTTCGCCATTCAGGATGAGATCTCTGAGGCCATCGTAGCTGTGCTGAGGCTGAAGCTGGCGAGTCCGGCGAACCAATCGGCTGTGCGGCGTCCAGTGGATCCCGCGGCGTTCGAGGCCTACCTGAGGGGCCGCTACTTCTGGAACAAGCGAACCGAATCGGACTTGAATAAGAGTATTGAGTACTTCAACCGGGCCCTGGTTCTGGAGCCGGCATACGCTTTGGCTTATGCCGGTTTGGCCGACGCGTTCGTCATGCTGGGGGTTTTCGGGCTGCGAGCCCCGAGTGACGTCTACCCCAAAGCGAACGCAGCCGCCCTGCGGGCGCTAGAGCTCGATGAAACCATGGCGGAAGCCTACGATTCTCTCGGCCACGTTAAGGCGGCCCTCAATTGGGACCTGCCTGGCGCCGAGCAAGATTACAAACGTGCGGTTGAGTTGAACCCAAGCTATTCCACCGCCCGCCGCGGGTACGGGTATATTTTATCGTTGATGCAGCGGCACGAGGAAGCCATAGCCTTGATGAAACTCGCACGAGATCTAGATCCACTGTCTGTGTCTGTCAACGCGTTCCTGGGTCTGGTTTACATGAAGGCGCGGCAATATGATCAATCCATCGCGGCGTCGAGGGCAGCCGTGGAGTTAGATCAGAATAACCCGCAGGGGCATTGGATTCTTGCGCGAGCTCTTGACGCCGCGAACCAATTGAGCGAAGCACTGTCGGAAGCCGAAAAGGCCGCCAGCCTTTCCGCTGGCAGCCAGCCCTATACTGGACACTTAGGTTACGCTTATGCGCGGATCGGCGATCGAGACCGGGCGCTGGAAATTGTCCGGCAAATGCTGGAACTCGCGAAAACGAGGTATGTCAGCGCGTATTATCTGGGCCTGACTTACGCGAGCCTTGGCGAGCCGGACTCGGCTATGGAATGGCTGGAAAAGGCCTATGAAGAACGAAACGCGAGGCTGCTCGAGGTTTTCGATCCTGCTTTTGACAGCTTGCGGTCCGATGTCAGATTCCAAGACTTGGTTCGGCGAATCGGGCTTCCAACGTAGGACAAGCCTCCGGCTTGTCTTTTTGGGCAAGCCGGAGGCTTGCCCCACGGGGATGCTCCCATCCGCCCAGCTCGAGCGCGACCGCCATGGCGGCCTCGCGCAATTCATCGGCTAGCGCGCGATTTTCCAGCGCACGGGCCACTACCATTCCACCCACGCACAACGCCGCTATGGCCTGCGCCGTGACGCGGCACGGCGCGCCGTCTTTCGCGAGATTTCGCTCCAAGATTGCGGTCATGGCGCGGAAGACATTTTCGAAAGCGCCCTTCGCGCTTTTGCCGCTACGGGCAACATCGCTCGGCAGCGCGACCATGGGGCAAGAGTTCCCGACGTCCTCAAAATGCTGACGCGATAAATACGCACGCACGATTTGAGGACCCACGTCGCCCGAGGCCATATCCACATGCACGCCTTCCCAGCAATTTTTCCAGTTGGGATCGGTGAAGAAGCACTGCAGCACTTCTGAGTAGAGTTCGCTCTTACTTTTGAAATAGCTGTAAAAAGCCCCGCGCGTGAGGCCGGCATCCGCCATGATCCGGTCTACGGAGACGTTATCGAATCCGAACTGATTAAAAAGCTTGCGAGCACTCCGCACGATCTTTTCCCGAACTTCCTCGCGGTGACCGGGTGGATAGGGCATAGATCCAGAATAATATGAGGCATGCGACCCGTTCTTTCCTATCTGTCACCAAAAGCCAGAGTGCAACCGAGTCCGATGGACGCTGGCGAGATTGTGTGCGTCAAGGGAGGTTACATCTTCACGCGTGCGGCGCTGGCTGAAGTCGCGCCAGTGCTTGGTCCGGCGGAGATTCAAATCGCGGACGACCTCTTTATTGGGCCGCGAGAGCTCGATGAGCGGGAAGGAGCAATGATCTTCAGCAATCATTCCTGCGAACCGAATATCGGCGTTCAGGGACAGATTGTGTTCGTGGCTCTGAGGCAGATTTTGCCTGGCGAGGAGCTGACGCACGACTGGGCGACGACCGACGATGACGAGTACACGCTGGAGAGCCGGTGCGGCGCGCCAACCTGCCGCCGGATACTCACCGGGAAGGACTGGAAGCGACAGGACCTGCAGCGGAAATATCGCGGATTGTTTTCATGGTATATCGAGCGCCTGATCGATGCAGAATAATATGATCTTGATCATATTTTGACATCGTGGTCTAATTGCTGGCATGACACGACGGAACATGATCGCGGGTTTGGCGAGCGCGGGCGTTAGCGTCGGCGTTGGCTCGGCACAGGAATCATCGGCCAAGGCAGAAACCATCCACGAAGAGCTGGAATTCAAGGTCAGT
This sequence comes from Bryobacterales bacterium, assembly GCA_003162425.1. GTDB lineage: Bacteria > Acidobacteriota > Terriglobia > Bryobacterales > Bryobacteraceae > Palsa-89. The sequence continues at coordinate 13,172 of PMOK01000167.1, forward strand.
CCGCACCGCGTTTACGAAGCGCTGCTGGACTCCAAGCAGTTTACGGCTTTTTCCGGCGTTCCTGGCGAGATTCACCGGGAGGCGGGCGGCGCCTTCTCGCTTTTCGATGGGCAGATCATGGGACGTAATGTGGAACTGGTTTCTGACCGGCGGATCGTGCAAGCATGGCGATCCGCGTCGTGGCCCGAAGGCATTTATTCGATCGCGAAATTTGAGTTCGAAGCGCGAGGTTCCGGCACGCGGCTTGTTTTCGATCACACGGGGTTTCCGCCGGCATTGCGAGCCAGTCTTTCGAGCGGATGGCAGGCGCACTATTTTGGACCGATGAAGAAGTATTTTGAGGAGTGAGGCGCTTGCTAGCCCGGTATAACCGAACCCGCTTGTGGCGCACGCACTCATGNNTGTTCGCACTCTTGCGAACACCGCTGGCGACCGAGCCCAAGCGTTCACACGAGTGTGAACGCGGCACGCAGGAATGCGTGCGCTACGGCGCGTCTTCATCACCTTTGGTGGGCCAGCAGGCCCGTGGGAACTCCCTTACGGCCGCGGTTCAGTTTGGATTCAGCAGGCCGACTTGGCGTTCCAGAGAGACCAAACGCGGATCGCTTCGGAATTTGTCGAACAGCGGTTCATTTTTCAAGTACATGATTTGCTGCTCGCGATTGTCCGCCGCTTGGCGCAGATAGGCCAACGTGCGGTTCGCGTCGGCGAGTGTTGCCGAAATCATGGCGAGTTGATAAAAGCTGGTGCCCGGCGAAGCGCTCTTGTCCAATTGATCGAGATAGCGGCGAGCCTCTTCCGGCCGTCCGCACGCCGCGGCGCTCCATGCGACGGTGAACGTCGTGATCGGCAGCTTGGGATACCATTCCGTTAGCTTTTGGATCTGGGAATCGGCGGCTGGGCAGTTGTGCTCGATGATGGAAAGCCAACTCAAGATGCCCTGGGCGAAGATGGAACGGGAATCGAGTTGCAGAATGTAGCTCGCTTCCCGTTTGGCGTCCTCATACTTGCGTTGGGCAATCAGGAGAACACAATGGTTCTGGCGCGGGCCGATGGCTAACGGATCACTCTTTTTGACAATCTGAAAATGGTTTTCGGCTTCGACAAAACGACCTCGAGTGGCAAGACTCCAGCCGTAAAGGCTGTGCGCCTTACGCGACCCGAGATCCACGGCTAGCTTGAATTCCGCTTCCGCACTCGGCCAATCCCATTTGCAAGCATAAGTGCCGATGGCATGTATCGCATGCGCGTCGCCGAATCGGGGATTCAGCGCGATGGCTTTCTCTATCCATGGGGAGCCTAGCTCACAGGCGGTTTTTTGAGTCTGGAGAGTCATGAGCGCGAGTTGGCCCTCGGCGGTGCCGATGGTTTCATATGGCAAGGGATAGGACGGGTCTTTCTCAATGGCCTGCTTGGCCAGCGTGATTGCGGTGCGCAAGTCGTCGGGCTTGTCCTGGAACAAGGCATGCCTTGCCCGCAGATACAAATCGTGCGCCTCGGGGTTCGCGGTGGTCATGATCAGTTCGGCGCGGTTCGAGAAGTAGGTGGAGGGAGTAAGGGCCAGGATCGCATTCCGGGCAATTTCCACTTCCACGCGTTGCAGATCCGCTGGCTGCACGTCGAACGTCTCCGACCACAGATGATATCCGTCAGAGGCGCGAATTAGCTGGGCCACAATCCGGAATCGCGTGCCTTGCTGCCCCAAGCTCCCTTCCAGCAGCGCCGTTGCGTTCAAAGCTCGTCCCACCTGGCGAACATCGGCGCCTTTGTTTTTAAACTGGAACGCAGACGTTCGCGCGACCACTTGCAGGGTGTTAGCCTCCGCCAGAGCGCCCGTCAATTCGTCCGTGATGCTATCGCCCAGGTAATCCTTGGCGGGATCGCCGCTGAGATTCAGGAACGGAAGCACTGCGATGGAAGGAGGCTGCCGGGCGGCTTCTTTGGCCCGGTATCGCGCCGCCCAAAGGATCGCGCCGACGATGGCGACCGCTGCCAGCACGACAGCCACGCCGATTCGCAATTTTCTTTGCGAGCCAGTTTCGCGCGTTTCGGTGGGCAACGCGGCAGGCGGATCAAGCGCCGGTGCTGGGTGGTCCCCTAAGATCACAAAAGTGGGAGTGTAGCTGCGCACCGGCAATTCGATGCGGACCCGATCCGCACGGCCTTTCGCCGAATAATATTCCTTCAGTTTTTGCCGCAGGCGGCTGGTTTCGGTGCGAACAATGGAATCCGTTCGCGGATCAAAAGATTCGGTTCGCTCAAAGACATCAACGCCGATCGCATATTCATTTACGACTTCGCCGGCTAGCGCTCGATTGACCAGATACCGCAGAAGCTGGACCCTTCGCGGCGCGGTTGCAAGAACCGGGGACGTGGCGATTGCATCCAGGAGGGCGAGAATTTCGTCCGCGTGCGCCATTTCGAGGCGGTTTGACGGCTTCCCAGTTGGCCCCATAAAACGGATGTTTGATCATAACAGATTGAAAATACAGTTAGATTACGCGATGTAGCCTATGTAACTTGCGCACGCCGAGCGCTTCGCTGAGAATGGCCACCGAGGTCTTCATCGCTATGAATCTTCCTAGGCGCACAGCGGTTCGTCTGCTGGCCGCTCCAATCGCCTTTCTTGCGCTCCAGCAAATGGCCCGTGCGGACATGGTCTATGTGGTGGATGGTTTCTCTAATATCGGCATTTATTACGGCAGCGCGCAGCTATTTTCGCCCGGGGGGACGTTGCTTTCGACTACCTACGCGATGACCGTGGAGACAACCGTGGGGTGTCAGCAGCTGGGGGTAGCGGATGGGGATGCTTGCGCGGCCGCCACCGGCAACGCTGTTGTCTCGGGGCTGGCCACCCAAACAAGTCCGGCGCCACCGCCGATGTTCAGCGAATATTTGGAGAGCCAACTGCCCTCGTTCGAGGATAACAACGGCTTGGGGAACTCCGCGCCCGATTCCTTCGCCTCTGGGTTCGATCCCAATACCACGCCAACAGCCACGTCGGAGGCCTTGTACACCGACTTAACCTCACAACCAGGCAGCTTTGTGGTGACAGGTGACACAGGTTTTGTGCCGTACGGAGCCCAGTTTGATTACGTATATACCTTTGGCCCCATCACTTTTCCGGTCCCGTATGTAACGAACAATAATCCGCCGTGCTGCGCGACGACTATGATCGCGGGCATTAACGTCCAGTTTTTCGAGCGCGATCTTGAGTTGAAGGAAGTAACAACACCGGAACCGCGAGGCGTGGCGATTGCCGGCGTTGCAATTCTGTTGTGGATCGCGTCGCGGCGATCGAGTCAGTCCCCTTGCTGAGTGAGGGGACCTTGGAGACTTAGTGGCTGCCGCCTCCGGTAGCCGTTTTTGCGCCTGCCTCAAACACAAGCTTGGTAGTGGTGCCGCCCAACCGGATCTCCTGGACCTGGTTATCGGAGCTGTCGCCTACGTAGCCGACCGAAGAGGCATCGAATTTGTGCGTGCCGTTCTCCACAGTCACGGTGGATTCGACGCTGGTCTTTCCCTGCTTGATGACAACTTTGTCACCCTGGAGTTCGAGCTTGACGTCGCCCGGCTTCAGTTGCGTCCCATTGATGGTAGTCGGTTTATAAAGAGTAACGTGGTAGGACGATGCTGCATAAGCCACGCTAATCCCGAGTGCGAACAACACTGCCAATGCTTTTTTCATGAGTAACTCTCCTTTTGGCTTAGATTCAAAAGTCACCCCATGGTATCGACATTTGTTGAAGAAACCAATAGCAAAATCAATAACTTAGCGACAAAACAACCGTTAGCAAACCGTTGTTCGGTGCAGCGGTTTCGGGTTTTCCACAGGCCGGCAACGGTTTCGTCGGGTCTTGATTCAGCCGCTTAGCGCGCCCCTGTCAGATGGATTGCTGGCCGTGAAGGCGAAACGGTTGTTTCGAGCGTCTTAAGGGAGATAGACCAGTTTCAACAGAGTACAATGACAGTAATGGTTGCCGCGCCCGAGGCGCTGTCCAAGCTGAATGAATTGGAAGTGTCGCTCAACACTTCGATTCGGGGCAAGCCGGAAGTGGTGCGTCTGTCGGTAGTGTGCCTGCTGGCGCGCGGTCACTTGCTGATTGAAGATGTTCCTGGGGTCGGCAAAACCACTTTGGCGCAGGCGCTGGCGCGCGCGGTGCACTGCAGTTTTCATCGCCTGCAATTCACAAGCGACATGTTGCCGAGCGACGTGTTGGGTGTGACCATATATAACGCGCACACGCAAGACTTCGAGTTCAAGCAAGGTCCGGTCTTCACGAATTTTCTGCTGGCGGACGAGATCAACAGAGCCACGCCAAAAACGCAGTCGGCTTTGCTCGAGGCTATGAACGAAGTGCAAGTGACCATCGAGAGTCACTCCTACCCGTTGGAACAGCCGTTCATGGTGATGGCGACACAAAATCCGGTGGAACATCACGGCACCTACCCGCTTCCTGAGAGCCAACTCGATCGGTTTCTGATGCGCATCCGGATCGGATATCCGGACCGTGAGGCGGAGCGTGAGATTCTGCGGAACGCGGACGGTGTACACGGGGAAGTCTTGCCCGCCGTTCTTTCGGCCGAAGAGCTACTAGACCTGCAACGCCGTGCGAGCAAGATTGGCGTGGACGAAACGCTGGTGGACTACATGCTTGCGATCGTTGAAAGGACGCGGACACATGAATCCCTGGCGCTAGGTGTGAGCCCACGTGGCGCGCAAGCGTTGTATCGGGCCACGCAAGCGCTTGCGATGGCGGAGGGCCGCGACTACGTAATTCCGGACGATGTCAAGCGGCTGGTCATCCCGGTTTTCGCGCACCGGATTGCAATCAACGCCCGCGCCTCGCTGGCTCAACGAAGCGCGGAACTAAGCGAACGAATACTGCAAGAGATCCTCACACTGGTTGAGGTTCCCTTATAAGGTTCTTCGGTTCCTCAGTTCTTCGGTTCTTCGGTTAAAGACGAAAAACGGATGAACTGAAGAACCGATGAACTGAGGAACATTTTTATGAAAACTGCGATTATTGGTTTGCCCATGGTGGGCAAGACATCTCTATTCACAATTTTGACAGGCGTACACGAAGCTGCACGGATGGGGATATTGGAAGCGCGGGTTGGCGTGACCAAGGTTCCGGATGCAAGGCTGGCTGCGCTCGCAAAAATATTCGATCCTCCCAAGATCACCCACGCTACGGTTGAGTATCTGGATTTTCCATCCATCTCAAAAGAGGCTCTGCGCGACCCCAGTTACCTGGCCAGCATGCGAGTGGCGGATGCGCTGGCGCACGTGTTGCGGCTATTCCCAAGCGACACCGTTCCCCATGAGAAGGGGTCCGTCGATCCGATCCGCGATCTGGAAGACGTCGAGATGGAACTGATCTTGAGCGACCTGGTGGTGGTGGAGAAACGCCTGGAGCGGCTGGAGAAGGATCGCAAAAAGGCCAAGACTCCTGAGCTGGACCGGGAAATTGCGCTGATAGAGCGATGCAAGGCTACGCTTGAGCAAAACGTCGCGCTACGAACGCTGGAACTTTCCGCTGACGAGGAGAAGCTGATCCGCGGTTTTCAATTTCTTTCACAGAAGCCGATGCTGTTCGTGTTGAATATCGGCGAAGACGATGCCGGGCGGATGCACGAGATCGAGGAACAATACCGCAAAGGGCCACTGGCCGGCCGCAGCCATACCGCGGTGACGGCGATTTGCGGCAAAATTGAAGCGGAATTGGCCGAGCTATCGCCCGAGGAAGCGCGCGAGTATGTGGCCAGCTACGGGCTGAAGGAATCCGGACTCGAGCGGCTGATCGCTGCGACTTATGCGCTGCTGGGTCTGATGTCGTTCCTGACGGCGGGCGAAACCGAAGTGCGCGCCTGGACCATTCCAATGCACAGCACCGCCGTGAAGGCGTCGGGCGCCATCCACAGCGACTTCGAGAAAAAATTTATCAAGGCTGAAGTGGTGAACTGGCAGGTGCTGATCGATCATGGCGGGTATCCCGGCGTGCGGGAAAAGGGGCTGCTCCGGCTCGAGGGGAAAGAGTACATCGTCAAGGACGGCGATGTGTTGGTGATCCGGCACGGTTAAGACCGTTTCTCGTTTCTCGTTTCTCGTTCGCGGGTATCGCTCGCGGGGTGTAGTGTGGGCGTTGGGAGCAGAACAAAGCTATGGTGGCTGCTAGCAAACACCCCCAGGCGAACCAATCGCCGTATTTCGTGTAGAACGTCGCGCCGGTGATATACGCGAAAGCCATTCGTCCCGACAATTCCTGATACATCGGCCAACGCTCGGCCACGCGGCCGGCGGGATCGATCGCGGCTGTGATTCCGTCGTTGGTGGCTCTGAGCAGCCAGCGGCGATTCTCTGCTGCGCGCATCCGTGCCAACAACAGGTGCTGCTCGCGCGCGGCGCTCCTTCCGAAATAGCCGTCATTCGAAATATTGACCAGCAAATTCGCGCCGCGTTTCGCGAACTGGCGGACTTCGGCCGGGAACGCCGACTCATAGCAGATGAACACGCCCATGCTGTGACCGTTCGTAGGGAATACAACGATGCGAGTGCCGGGTGCGAAATCGCCGGCTTCTTTGGTGATGCGATTTACGAAGCTGAAGAATCGGGGCACATACTCGCCGAACGGCACCAGGTTGATCTTGTCGTAACGATCCTCCAGATCGCCCGAGGGACGGAGCAGCACAGCGGAATTGAGCGGCTCGCCTTGCGGCGTCTCACCCACCGTTCCGAACAAGAAATAGGAATGAGTATCACGCGTCAGCCGAGCTGCTTCCTCCCGAAACGTGGAGTCCTGATAATAGTAGAGCGGGCCTGGCGTTTCCGGCCAAAGGATCAGCCGCGCGCCTTCACGGAGCGCTGCTTCTCGCGATATCGTTATCAGGTGGTCGCGCTCGTGGCCGGCGGAGGCTAGCGTCCATTGTTCGTCCTCGGACATGTTGGGCTGAATGGCGACGGCGGTTTCCGTGCCGGTGGCCGGCGCCGGAAGATCGGGCAGCAGCAGCAGCGCCGGTGTTACAGCCAGCCAGTACAATTCACGGCGATTGCGGTGCAGGATCAATACCGCAACGGTCGTGCCCATCAACGCGAACAGGAACGAGATTCCGTAGACGCCTAGAAATGGCGCCAGCCGGAGCGGCAGCGCCATATCGATTGCGGCATTTCCCAAGTCGAGCCATGCGAAACCGAAAGTGGCGTGCGTGCGTTCGATGCCGGTCCACAGCGCTGCGATGGAGGGAATCGCGTATGGCGTTCTCATCAATACTGCGGCTAGTAAACTGAACACGCCCAGGTGGATCGCCTTCGCGACGGAGAACAACACAAAGGTTCCCCATCCGCCCCAGCGTCCCATGCCTCCGTGGTATTCCAGAACGAATTGAATCCAGTAGCAGACGCCAAACCAGTACACGAATCCCGCGCACTCGCCGAGCAGGAATCGCCGGAGCGGGCGGGTTTCGCGGGAAAGCGCGATCAGTAGCGGCGTCAGTGCGAGGGGCGCCAGCCATGGCAAGCCGGTGTTACCTAGCGCGGGGTTGGGAAAGGTGAGAACGAGAAGCACCGCCGACAGCAGCGCGAGGGCGAAGTTAAGCAGAGACTCGGGTAGCTTCTTCATTCACCAGATCGGCCATGTAGGAACTGCGGACCAGCGGACCGCTGAATACCATCTTGAATCCGATGGCGAGACCATATTCGCGGTAGGCGTCGAACTGAGCGGGCGTTACGTAGGTTGCCACCGGCAGGTTGCGGCGCGTAGGTTGCAGATACTGGCCGATGGTGGCAACGTCGACGTTCGCGCCGCGGAGATCGCGCAAAAGTTGCTCCACTTCGCCCGTCTCCTCGCCCAAACCGGCCATAAGTCCGGATTTCGCGAGTACATTCGGACGGTAGGTTTTCGCGAATCGAAGTACATCCAGGGACTGCTGGTAATCAGCTTGAGGGCGAACGCGCCGGTACAGCCGCCTGATGGTCTCCATGTTGTGATTGAACACATGGGGGCCGGCGCCCAGCACCCGAGCCACAGCGTCCAAATCGCCGCAAAAGTCGGGAGTTAATACCTCAATGCGAGCGTTGGGGAGCGCTTTGCGAACTTCGCGCACTGTTTCAGCAAAATGCCGGGAGCCGCCGTCCGGGAGATCGTCGCGGTTCACAGACGTTATCACTACGTAGCGCAGTTTCCAGCCGGCTGCGGCGCGCGCGACGTTGGCCGGTTCGTTAGGGTCCAGCGTAAATTCCTGCTTGTGCGGAGATCCCTTGGGCACGGAGCAGAATCCGCAACCACGCGTGCAGAGATTGCCGAGGATCATGAAGGTGGCCGCGCCGCGGCTGAAGCATTCGTGAAGATTTGGGCAGCGCGCTGATTCGCAGACCGTGTGCAAGTTCAGGCCGCGGATTTCCGCTTTGAGAGCGTGCACCGCCGGAAAATGCGTGGCGCTTTTGCGGAGCCACTCCGGCAAGCGAGGCTGCGCGGGTGGCCGCGGCTCAAGTTGGACAAGCTGTTGGGGGAACGAGTCGAGCGCCAATTCAGTATCTTTTTATGATCGAATGCGTAAACCCGGCCGCTTCCAGTTTGGTCCGTGCTTCCGCCTGCGTGCCACTATCCGGAAACGGACCCACCAGAACGCGGAAGACGCCTTCCTTGGATGCGGGCGTCACCAACACATGGAAGCCTTTCTTAGTGAGTGCTTCGCTGATGATCTCGGCACCCGGACGTGAAGTCGCGACAACTTGCCAGTATTGGCCTGCGGCCGGCTCATTCGTGATGGAAGCCAGTCCAGCGGCAGGAGGTCCCACGGCCGCGGGCTTCGACTTCGCAGGGGTAACTGGCGTAGGTTTGACGGGTGCGGGCGCTGGCGCGGCCTGTTCGGGGTGCGTGGTGGCCGGCTGGGATGCCGCGGGTTTTGTTTCCGCTGGTTTCGTTTCTGGTGGAGTAGCCGGCGGTTCCTGCGCGGATGTGGCGGGATTGGAACTAGCTGGCTGCGACTCCGCTGGCGGAGTTTCCACAGCCACGGTCTTGCCGCCATTGTGAGCGGCCTCCGCGGCGGGGGCGGCCGAGTTACGGCCCACGATGTACCCCATGGAGAAAAACACGCCCAAGAGAACCACCACGATCAGAAAGACACTGATGAGCTGCCGGTTCCCAAGTATTAATTCAAATTCGCCTTCGTCGCTCTTAGCCAAGATCCTTAACCTTCCTGCTTCTTGCCGCCCAGACCATCGAGAGCACGCCCTAAAGACGAGAATATATCGATAGGCAGCGGGAACACAACCGTGGTGTTCTTCTCGGACCCGATTTCGACCAGTGTCTGGAGATATCGGAGCTGGATGGCGGCGGGCTGCTTCTGGATTAGCTCAGCGGCCATAGCCAGTTTCTCGGCGGCCATGTACTCGCCCTCAGCGTGAATGATCTTGGCGCGGCGCTCGCGCTCGGCTTCGGCCTGCTTGCCGATGGCGCGGATCATCTGATCGGGCAAGTCTACCTGCTTTACCTCTACCACCGTCACCTTCACGCCCCAGGGCCCGGTGTGTTGATCGAGCACGGATTGCAGGCGGAGATTCAGCTTTTCGCGCTGGCTGAGCAGTTCGTCAAGCTCAACTTCTCCCAACGCGCTGCGTAGCGTGGTTTGCGCCACCTGCGAGGTGGCATACAGGAAGTTTGTTACTTCGAGAACAGCCTTGGTGGGATCCATAACACGGAAATAAACCACCGCATTCACTTTGACCGTGACGTTGTCACGCGTGACGACGTCCTGCGGTGGAACCTCCATGGCCTCGATGCGCAGCGAAATACGCACCATGCGGTCGATTGGCGCGAACACCAGAATCACGCCGGGTCCCTTAGGTTGCGGCAAAACGCGTCCCAAGCGGAAGACTACTGCGCGTTCGTACTCGGCCAGAATCTTGATGGACGAGAACAAGTAGATGAGGATGATCAAGACGGGGATCAGAATAACCAGGTCGGGCATGGGGCCTCCAGAGTCATTTCACTATACATCGGCGGCGCGTAGCATGGGGGAACTGTCGCGCTAAGCTGGGTCTCATGAAACGGCGCGATGCGGTGGTATTGGGGACAAGTTTCAAGTTGCGGCGTACCCATCAAAGCTTGACGCAAGAGTCACTCTGCAATGACCGGCTCATGTTTGCGCAGGGTCTGTTGATTCAGGCTCAGATTGGCAATAGTCGAATTCGGTGTTGTGCAAGGTCCACGGTGACGATGGCGCCGGTTTCTAAGTGCTCCCTGGCACCGGCGATAGCTTTTACGACAATGGTCCCGATCGCGGGCGGGAAGAACGTCTAGTGTTCGAACCTGCAGCACACTTGGGCCACGCGATTTGCGCGCCGCGAGGAGCATCCCGAAATCGAGATCGTGAGTGAAGACGACGAGTCCGTTGGAAGCGGCGTAGTCGAGAATCCGAGAGTCCGGCGCAGTCGATTCACCGACCGTTGACCAGTGAATCGCGTCGATTCCGTGCTCGACCAGAAACTGGACCCAGAGTGGGCTCAGATTCATGTCGATCAGAATCTTCATGTCACCGGCAGAGGCAGTTCAATCTCTTCGACGCGCCACGCAGCGTATGCGAGCGCTTGACGAATGTCTTCGTCCTCGAGATAAGGATATGCACGGAGAATCTCGGCACTGGAGTGCCCGGTCGCGATGAGGCCCACAATTGTCCCGACCGTGACACGCATGCCGCGAAGGCAGGGTTTGCCACCCATGACTTCGGGATTGCGAGTGATCCGATCGAAGTTCGGCATACAGACGTCTCTTAAATTGTACAGTACCCGCTCCGTTAGCCTTTTAGCGCGCGGCAAGAATTTTTCCGGTGACACGGCAAGATTACTGTGGTACCTTAAGAGCCTGGGCAGTCTGTGAAGGACTACATCGCGTTAACTAAGCCGCGAATCACCTGGCTCATTTTGATGAGTACAGGCGTCGGATATTTCTTCGGCGCGCGCGGCGGTTGGCACTGGCTGACGCTGCTTCACACCATCATCGGTACCGGGCTGATTGCTTCCGGCACTGCCGCGCTGAACCAATGGTACGAACGCGCGGCCGACGCCAAGATGAAGCGGACGCAGGCGCGTCCTTTGCCTTCTGGGCGGCTTTCCGCCAGCAACGCGCTGATTTTCGCGATCCTCATTTCGGTGGCTGGGTTCATTGAATTGTTTGTCGCCGTGAACGCGCTGACCGGCTGGCTTGGACTTTTCACACTGCTGAGTTATCTGTTCATCTACACGCCGCTCAAGCAGCGCTCGCCGCATTCCACAACCATTGGCGCGATTCCAGGCGCGATGCCGCCGCTCATCGGTTACGCGGCCGCAAGCGGAACATTGACGTGGGACGCCTGGATCTTGTTTGCGATTCTCTTCTTCTGGCAGTTCCCGCATTTCTA
>PMOK01000167.1:24584-58859 GCA_003162425.1 Bryobacterales bacterium
GGAGAATCCACCGCGCGCCGGATTCTGCTGTATTCGCTGATCCTGATTCCTATCAGCATGGTTCCGAAATTTCTCGCCATGACTGGCAATCTGTATCTGGCCGGCGCTCTGGCGCTGGGCCTGTTCTTTTTGTACGCGGGCGTGCGGGTGAGCTTCGATCGAACGCGGCAACAGGCTCGGCGCGTCTTGCTTGCGTCCGTAGTCTACCTGCCGATTTTGTACGGTTTGATGCTCTTCGATCGTCCGGCATGAAGCTTGTAGTACTCCTCACGCTTATTCTTGCGTTGGCAGCTTGCATTCATCCGGCCAGTTCTCTGCCGGTGTATTATGACGTGCCCGAGTTCCAACTGACCGCGCAGGACGGGCAACCGTTCGACAGCAAAGTGCTGGCGGGCAAGATCTGGGTAGCCGATTTCATTTACACCACTTGTCCGGGCCCTTGCCCGCGCATGACGTCGCAGATGCATGAAGTGCAAAATGCGATTCTGAAGACGCCGGACGTCAAGCTGGTATCGTTTACAGTAGACCCCGCGCGGGACACGCCGCAAGTTCTGGCGGCGTACGCAAAGGTGCATGGGGCTTCGCCCGAGCATTGGTATTTCCTGACCGGGCCTTCCTCCACTTTGCAGAAACTGGATCGGGATACTTTCAAGCTCGGGAATATCGGCGCGACACTCGAGCACAGCACACGGTTTGTGTTGGTGGACCGGCAATCGCGGATTCGCGGATATTACGATACGTCCGAATCGCAGTCCATTCCGAAGCTGATCGAGAGTATTTACGCGCTGGCCCGGGAGAGTTCGTGATGGACATCCATACTTTACCTGCGGTGAATGCCACGCTTAATGGAACTGCGGCCGTGCTGTTGGTTACCGGCTACACGTTGATCCGGCGCAAACAGATTCAGGCTCACAAACGGGTGATGTTGACCGCGTTCGCGGTGTCGGTTGCGTTTCTGATTTGTTATGTGATCTATCACGCGCAGGTTGGGTCGGTGCACTATCCGAAGACTGGTCCGATTCGCGTGGTGTATTACACCATTCTTTTCACGCACACGCTTTTAGCCGCGACGGTTCCCGTACTGGCGGTGATTACGCTGCGGCGCGGCCTCAAGGGCGATTATCAGCGCCATCGTCGCATAGCACGGTGGACGTTTCCGATTTGGTTGTACGTCAGCGTGACGGGCGTCGTTGTGTATTTGATGCTGTATCAGCTGTAGAGCAAGCCTCCGGCTTGCTGGGCAAGTCAGAGACTTGCCCTACTTCTGCTTAGAACGAGAACCTGGATCCTACTTGGAACGCGCGGGGGCCACCGGTGCCGAAAGTGCCTCCGGCGCGGCCGCTGGGTAATCCAAAGCCCGTGTCCAACAGATTGCTGTCGTAGCCGGTGGGGTTCGAGAAGTTGAAAACGTTGAAGCATTCCCCGAACACTTGCAGCTCGTATCGTTCGCGCCACTTGAAGAGTTTGGTCAAGCGGATGTCCTGCGAATTGAAGTCGTGACCGAACTGGTAGGGGCCAGTGGGTACAGCAACGTGCGGGAACGTTTGACTTGGATTGGGGCCAGCCTTGCCCGCGTAAGTTTGGTTGTATTGGTTAATCAGGTTCGCCAAGTCCGATGACCCGAGTCCGAAATTGAACAAGCTGCCGCCCATGCCGGGCAACGGGAACGAGTTGCTGCCGCCGCTGCCGCTGAGATCGACGCCAGGAATGATTGGCTGGAATGGTCCTCGGCTGGTGTAACTCGAAATAAACGAGAACTGGAACTTCCAGGGAAGATCCACGGTGCCGCTCACGTTGAGAATGCTGTGCGACGCCTGGGGTCCCCAATACTGGAAAAAGTTATAGTCGTTGTAAATTCCATTGATGCCATGCTGGGACTGCAAGGCATAGGAAATCTGCGTCTGGAAGCGGCGCGAGAATCGTTTATTCGCCTTTACGAGCAGCGCTGTATAGTCAGTCCGGCCGCCGCTGAAGATGACGCCCACGCCGCCGTTCGAGCAGGGAGCGTTGGGAACCAGTTGCTGGGCGGAGGTGCAAATGGGGATGACTGGAGTCTGAACGCCGTTGGCATAACGATAATAGAAATTCTCGTCGACGTCGCGGATGGTTTGGTGCAGGAAGAGACGATACACGACGTCGCCGCTAATGGCCCAATCCTTGGTCAATTGACGCTGTACGCCGAGGCTGAAATGGTTGGCCTTGCCGGGCGTGTAGTTGGGGGAGAGCAGCTCGGTTCCGGTCTTGAACAAGCCGATGGTAGTCACGGCCAAGTTTGTGTTGTTCGGATTGATGCCAAGCTGCTGGACGAAAGCCTGGCGCACGGCGGGTAGGATGTACTCCAGGAGCGCGCCGTTAAACGGCGTCGGGCTAGTAAAATTGAGCGCTGTTCCCTCTGGGACACCGGGAATTCCGGGAATCGGATTGGGAACAATACTGCCCGGCAGGTTGAGATAGCCGGACCCGAGTGGGCTCAAGTAGGAACGCTCGATCAGCCGCAACTCGATGTCGATGGTGTCATAGTACACGCCCGCTCCACCGCGGATTACGGTCTTATTATCTTTCCAGGGCGACCAGGCAAAGCCGAGCATGGGAGAGAAATGCTTGTAATCATGCAGCTCGTGCCCCAGGCCACCAGCGCCGAAAATCGGTGCGAGCCATGCTGGTTTGACCAGGTCGTGGTTGAGCGCATTGCTTTCGAAGTTCCAACCCAGTCCGTAATTCACTGTGAAGTTGGGTTTGATCTTCCAGGAGTCTTCCCAATAGAAGTGGAAAGTGTTGTCGCGTTCCGCGTTGGCCTGCTGGAACGGCGGCGGCTGCTCGTTGTTGCCAACGCTAAAATCCCAGCTCATTAAGGGGAGTTTCAGAATGTCGGCCAGGGTGGTGTAGGTCTTCGGAAGCAAGGGAAGCAATTCGGGTGCCTGCGTGGCCACTTCCTCCGGCGAGTACAGCGTCATGGCGGCGGGCTCGTCGATGGTGTACGTACCGGTTCCCTTTTGATATTCCCACTCGCCGCCCATCTTCATGCGGTGTTTGCCTTTTTGCCAGGTGAAGTTATCGGCGCTGATGTAGCGGCGCAACACTCGGGATTGTGGAGTATTGGTTTGATTGCCGAAGGAGAGCCCGGTTCCATCCACATTGATGTTGGGGCCATCCAATCCTATGCAGTTGGGGCATTGGGCAGCGGAGGGAAGGTTGTTCCGGTTGCTCCAGTAGGTCATGGAGAACCGGGCCTCGTTCACTATGGCGGGCGTGAAGCTGCTGATCAGGGAGAACACGCCGGAATCCGCCCAATTCACATTACTTACCCAGGCGGATGGCAACTGATTCCCGGAGCGCGGCGCAAAGCTGTTGTTCCCGTCATGGGAGTAGCGGAGAAACGCGTTGTTCTTGCTGTTAATGCGATAATCGATGCGCTCAGTGAGCGTGGTGCCGACATAAGGGCTGGCTGCGACAGTGGAGAAACCCTGGAACACAGGGTCGTTGGGGAGCGGCGCGTACACGCCCTTCTGATTGTTGTGTTCGATGCTGGAGAAGAAGAACAACTTGTCCTTCTTGACTGGGCCGCCGATCCATCCGCCGGATTGCCTCCGGGCGAAGAAGGGATTCTCATCAATAGGATTGCGCTGGAGGTTCGGGTAAGCGGCCATATTGTGATCGCGGAAGAAGAAGAACCCGCTGCCATGGAATTGGTTTCCGCCAGACCGTGTGACTACGTTGACCGCACCGCCGGCGCCCAGGCTGGTGGAAAGGTCGAAGTTCACGCTGGATATCTGGAACTCCTCCACGATTTCCTGGGAAAAGTTTTGTTGCGTGCCGCCGGTGACTGAATCGCGGACAGTGGCGCCATCGACGGTGATACGGGTCAGGTCGGAGTCGGCTCCCAGGATGGACACGTCGAAAGCGCGATTATATTGGCCCTGGCTGTTGGCCGACACCGTAACGCCCGGCTCGAGCATCGCCAGTTGCAGGAAGCTGCGTCCATTCAAGGGAAGGTTCTCGATCTGTTGCCGGGTGACGGTACCTTCGATGGCATGGCTTTCATATTCGATTTGCGGTGTAGCCGCCTCCACCGTGACGATGTCCTTGGAGGCGCCGACCTGCAGGTGGAGATCCACCGTAGTCAGGGCGCCAACCGTTATAGTTGCTTCGCGCAGCAACGTGCGGAAGCCAGCGACCTCAGTCTTGACCTCGTAAGTGCCGGCCGGGAGAGCAGAAGCGTTGTAGAGACCCGCCGCGTTGCTGGTGACGTTTCGGACCAGGCCGGTATCTTTGTTGGTGATTGTAACCTGAGCGTTAGGAATGACGGCGCCGGATTCATCGAAAACCGTTCCAGAAACATCGCCGACTGGCGCCTGCGCCAAGCCGGCCACAACCAACCCAAATATCAGAACCACAAACAACGAACAGAGTTGCAGTGACGCTTTCATGACAGATCCCCCAAGCCTTTCCTGAGCGAGAATACAAGGTCTATGAAATACTTTCACAACTCCGCAGTGCTGTCAAGAGGGCTGAAGGCCTTCTAGGGCTTTGGCCCTAGGCGGCCTTCGGCCCGAATTCGAGGAAGTCGATGAATTCAGGAAGTCGAGGAAGCTAAGGAACGGGTTAACTTTTTCTAAAACAATCATCTGTTTCTGTGTTTTGTGGTACCTTGGGCCGGGGCTAGGATTCGAGGGAGTCCAGGAATTCAGGTGGCCGAGGAAGTTATGATGCGGTGGGTATAGGCTTCCAAAAAGCGGCTAACTTCTTCTAAAACAATAGTCTGTTCTAGTGTTTCCGCGTACCCAAGGTCCTGGGCCAGGATTAAGTAGTAGCGCGATTCCTCAAGGGAGCCTTGGGCAATGTTTAGTAGGCGAGCTTTGTCGGCTGGTCCTCTGCGCTTGAATCCTTCTGCTATGTTGGCCGCAACTGTGACCGCAGCCCGCTGCATTTGGCAGGTTAACCCGAATATTTCGTGCTTCGGGAAGGTGCTGGTGAGTTTGTACACCGCGAGCGCTAGTTGATGCGCCCTCTGCCATACCAAAAGGTCCTTAAAGGTCCGGGCCGGTTCACGCACCACTACCTATAGTGAAAGAAGGAGCCCTTCCTCTCTTCCTCGACTTCTTGAATCCTTGAATTCATGAATTCGTTATCCTAGTCTGGTGCCTCAAGTCTCCAAACTTACATCAACCACTTCCGCCGGCGGATGCGCTTCCAAGCTGAGTCCGAAAATTTTGGACCAGGTGCTGGCCCGGATTCCACGCTGGCCGAATGAGAACGTTCTGGTTGGTTTCGACACCGCCGACGATGCCGGGGTGTACAAACTGACGCCCGAGATCGCGCTGGTGCAGACTGTGGATTTTTTCAGTCCGGTGGTGGACGATCCGTATACCTTCGGAGCCATCGCGGCCGCCAACGCTCTGAGCGATGTTTATGCCATGGGAGGGCAGCCGATTTCAGCGCTTTCGATCCTGGCGTGGCCGGCGAAAGGCGACCTGGAGGAACTGGCCGAAATCGTGAAGGGCGGAGCCGAGAAGGTTCACGAGGCCGGATGCACGATTCTGGGTGGCCACAGCGTCGCCGATAACGAGATCAAGTTTGGATACGCTGTCACGGGATTGATACATCCGGACCGCATTAAGACCAACGCCGGTGCGCGGCCGGGCGATGTGCTGGTGCTGACGAAACGCCTAGGCACTGGCGTGATCTCAACGGCATTGAAACGCGGGATGGCCAAGGAGGCCGACGTGGAAGGCGCGGAAAAATCCATGTTGACGCTGAACCGGGCGGCCTGCGAAGCGATGCTTTCCTTTGATGTGCACGGCTGCACGGATGTGACCGGCTTTGGTCTGATTGGCCATGCGCGCGAGATGGCGCTCGCGAGTCACGTGACCATCGAGATCGATCCGCGCAAACTTCAGTTTCTTCCCGGCGCTGTCGAATATGCCAGCCAGGGGGCGATTCCTGGTGGTTTGAAGAACAATCGCGAGTTTGCGTCCTACTGCGTCGAGGGGCAGTCAGAATTCGACGATCTGCTCTACGATCCGCAGACTTCCGGTGGGCTGCTGATTTCGCTCTCTGAAGAGGATGCGGAGGGCCTCGAACGCAAATTCCCGAGCGCGTATCGAATGGGGCGCGTGATCGCGAAATCAGGGAAGCCGATCCGCATCCTGTGACTAACAATCCAATCATCGTGGCTCTTGATTTCGAGGACGCAATCCAGGCGCGGGCACTGATCGCGCGCTTGGGCGGCGCAACGGATTTCTACAAGGTCGGGATGGAGTTGTACGCATCGGAGGGCATGCAATTCGTGCGGGAGCTGGCGGAAGCCGCGAAGCAGGTCTTCCTGGATCTGAAGCTGTACGACATCCCGGAGACCGTGAAGCGCGCTACCGCGCAGGTGGCTAAGACCGGCGCGCGTTTCCTTACCGTTCACGGCAGTAACGCCGTAATGCGGGCTGCTGTAGAAGGGCGTGGCGCGTCGCGGCTTGGTCTGCTGGCTGTGACCGTACTGACCAGCTTTGACCGCGAGGACCTGGCCGAGCTCGGCTATCCAGCGAGCATTGAGGATCTGGTGGCGTTGCGCGTTAAGAATGCGATGGCGGCAGGCATGGACGGCATTGTCTGTTCGGCCAGGGAAGCCGCGGCAGTGCGGGCTCTGGCGGGACCAGGGGCGATTCTCGTGACGCCCGGAGTGAGGTCCGCGAGCGCGGCCGTGGGTGATCAGAAACGGGTGGCTACTCCTGCGGAAGCTATTGCCGCGGGGGCAAATTATTTGGTGATTGGCCGCGAAATTACTCGAGCGGCGGATCCGCGGGCCGAAGCTGTGCGGATTCTTGGTGAAATGAATTCATGAATGCAGAATTCAAGGAAGTCGAGGAAGAAGGAAGGGTGTCTCCTTACTAAAATCAGGAAGGCGCGGCGGCAGCCGCATCCTTACTTCCTCGACTTCCTGAATCCATTGAATTCCTTGGATTCGGGTTATTTCGACTCGGGGGTGATTCCGCCGGCTGCTTTAGCGGCTTCCTTTTGCGCTTTCATCTTCTTGGTATCGAGCGCCTTTTGGACCCACACATCGGCCCTTTCCACGTCGGCCTTGTACTGCTCCGGTGTGTCGTCGAGATCGGCTTTCTCGCGGATTAGCAGGTTCATGTAGGCCATGGCGTCATCGTAGTCCTTGTCGATCTGGAGCGCCTTGTCCAAATTCTTCATGCCGTCGTCGACTACCGCGGCGTATTTCTCGTTCAGTTCGGCCTTGACCTTTTTGTCCTTGAGGGGGCCAGGCTCTTCCGGTTTCATGCCCAGGTCGGCGCGAGCCTTCATCCAGGCGGCGTACCACTTCACCCAGTCGATCACCGCCAGGCTGTAGAAGCCCTCTTTGTTTTGCGGATCGGCCGAGATGAGTTTCAAATACCACTCTTTGGAGTCGTCCAGTTTCTTCAGCTTCTGATCCAGATCCGGCATGCCCTGAGCTTGTTGGTAGCTCAAGGACGCAAGGGATGCCAACGCAGTGGTATCGTTGGGGTGGTTCTCAAGAACCTTGATAAACTCTTCCTTGGCCTCCTTGGCCAGTTGCATGTTGTCCGGCGACTCGGCCCCGGGGATGTATTGGCTCATGTAGGCCGTGGCGAGAAACAAGCGGCCGTTAATGTTGGTGGGATCCAGTTGGACCGCCTCCTTGAAGAACTCCACGGCGTCGGCGTACCTGGCACTTTTATAGGACTGAATGCCCTTGTTGAGCCGATCGCGCGACTTCAGTTTGTTGCACCCGGTGGTCGCGAGAAGCAGCACCCCGATGATGCCCAGTACGAATAATTTGCTCTTCATAGTCCTCTATTGACCGGCCTCAATCTTGGGGGTCATCAGACCGATCTTATCGATGGCCGCTCCCTTGGCGATGTCGATGGCCTTGGCCACGGTTTCATATTCGAGATCCGGATCGGCCTTGACGAAAACGATCCGCTCGGCTCGGGTCTTGAAGATCTGCTCCAAGCGTGGCCCGAGTTTGTCTAGGTCGGTGTCCTCATTATTGAGGTGCATCCGTTTATCTTTGTCGATGATAATCACCACCGTTCGATCCTGATCGGGAGGCGGTGGTTTCAGCTTGTCGGGCGGTTGAGGCGCCAATGCTTCCAGACCGTGCGGCGTTAAAGGCGTGATGACCATGAAAATGATCAGCAGCACCAGCAACACGTCGATCAGCGGCGTCATGTTGATATCTGATTTGGGTCCGCTCTGGTCCCCACCCACTGCCATTGACATATTAGTTCCCTCGTTCCTCAGTCACTAGTTCTTCGGTTCCTCGGTTCCTCGGTTCCTCCGTTCTTCCGTTCTTCCGTTCCCGAACCGATGAACTGAAGAACCGAAGAACTGAAGAACGCCTTTTTTAGTTTCCTCCGGCGTTGATCGGGGTCGCTTTGGTATTCTTCACCGGAATCAACTCCGTGATTAATCCAATCTGGTCGACACCGGCGGCGCGCACGTTGTCCACAACGTCTTCCACCACACCGTAGCGTGCCCGCGCGTCGCTTTTGATGAAGACTGTTTTGTCCACCTTATTGGTCAGTAGATCCTTTACCTTCTCCGGAAGCTGATCGGGGGTGATACGGAGATTGCCGGGGCTCAGGAAAACACCCCCGTTGCGCGTCACCGAAATCAGCACAGCATCTTCCTTATCCGCCGCCTGCATGGTGACCGGATTGTGGGTGCGCACCAAGTCGATCGGCTGGCCTTTGGTGAGCATGGGCGTGATGACCATGAAGATGATCAGCAGCACCAGCATGACATCCACCATGGGCGTGACATTGATGTCGGCTACCGGAGGCGGAGCTTTTTGCAATTTCATATCGAACTCCTTCTTAGGGTGAGGGCATGGACGGGATCGAATCCCGGCTCACACCCTCTCACCCGAACCAATTCAACTCGCTGACTCTCCAATCTACTTAGAAACGGTCCGCTGCGTTCGCTTCAGGAAGTAGTCGATCAACTCCGAACTCGAGTTGCCCATCTCGACGTCGAACGCCTCAATCCGATTGGTGAAGTAGTTGTACATCCAAACTGCCGGGACGGCCACAAAGAGACCGACGGCGGTGGTTACCAGGGCTTCGGAAATACCGCCGGCGACCGCGCCCAAGCCGGTAGACTTCTGCGTTGCGATGCCCTTGAACGCGTTGATGATGCCTACCACCGTTCCGAACAGTCCGACGAACGGTGAGGTAGAACCGATGGTTGCGAGACTGCTGACGCCGCGCTTCAATTCGGCGTGGACGATAGCCTCGGCGCGTTCGAGAGCGCGCTTGGACGCCTCAATCTCTTCTCCGGAAATATCCGAGCTCAATTGATGTGCCCGGAATTCCTGGAGCCCCGCCACTACAACTTTCGCCAGATGGCTCTTGCTATAGCGGTCGGCGATCTTGATGGCCTCATCCAGCTTGCCTTCGCGCAGTGCGCCTGCAACGGCTGGAGCAAACTGCCGTGACTGCTTGCGTGCGCCGTTGTAGGCGATCAAGCGGTCGATCATGACACCAATGGACCATGCGGACATGAGAAATAGCACGATCACAACAGTTCTGGCCGGCCACGCCATCACGCTCCACATGCTCATGGGGTCGAAACTCATGGGCTGATCCTGTAAGAGGAACGCCCAAACTTGCGATTGTAAAAACATTCTGTTCTCCTGCGAGTTGAATTTGACTACTGGCTCAACGTAAAATTCACATCAATCTGGGTGACCACTTCCACTGGTTCGCCATTGAGAAGCGTCGGTTTGTACTGCCACTGCGAAACGGCCGACCGGGCAGCTTCCACCAGCAGCGGATGGCCGCTCACCAACGTTAAATTCTGGATGGTGCCGTCTTTACCGATAATGGCGGTAAAGCGAACAGTACCCTGAATGCGGGCCTGCTTGGCCAGCGGCGGATACACCGGCTGGGTTTTACGAATCAGGTTGGCGGCTTGCACTTGGCCGCCGACACGAATGCGCTGCGGCGTGGCCTCTTTTTTCTGCACGGAAGGCGGCGGAGCGGCGGTGGGCACCGCGCCGATAATTCCACCGATCACGCCACCCGGCGTTCCACCGGGGACGCCACCCGGAACACCGCCAACCACGCTGCCGGTGGACGGCGGAGGCAACTCTT
Organism: Bryobacterales bacterium; assembly: GCA_003162425.1. Taxonomy (GTDB): domain Bacteria; phylum Acidobacteriota; class Terriglobia; order Bryobacterales; family Bryobacteraceae; genus Palsa-89. The sequence goes on from PMOK01000167.1 coordinate 34,697, forward strand.
CTTCTTTAATATTCGCGATCTCTCTCGGAATGGTTTTGGGCGCCATCAGTTTGCCGGCATCGAACTGGCGCGGAATCACCTTGACGATCTTGGGCGGCGCCGGAGGTGGTGGAGGTGGTGGCGGAGGCGGTGGCGGCGGGGCCACCAGGAAGCTGGTGAGCGCGGCCCGTGGCAGCGTATCCGTAAAGATCAGGGGTATCAAAACCAGCAGACCGATCAGCCCACACTGGCCGAGGAAGGAAAGCAACACCGTCCAAGGTTTGCGTGTCTTCGCGGTACCGTCTACGAAAGTTTGCTCAAACATGTGTCACCTCTTCCCAAAAGTTCCACTGCCTCGCGCGATGGCGCAGAAATCATCATACTACCTCTTGCGCTCTCCTACTTGACCTTCGCCGTGCCTCTCCGTGCACTCCCTGGCGTTGAGCCGGCCGGCGTCGTGCCGGGCTTAGTTGCGCTCGGCTTCGGCGCTACTGGCGCTATCCCCGCTGGCCCCTTACGCCCCTCCAGGAAATTATGCCAGAAGATCAGGATGGGGCTAGCTACAAACACAGATGAATAAGTACCAACGATAATGCCACAGACCAGCGCGAAAGAGAAGCCGTTTAGTACTTGGCCGCCGAACAGAAACAGGGCTAAGGCCGTCAGCAGCGTGAGACCTGAAGTTAAGACGGTCCGGCTCAGCGTCTGATTCACACTGCGGTTCACCAGCGGCTCCATCGCTTCGCGGCGTAGGATCTTTAAATTTTCTCGAATGCGGTCGAAGGTGACGATGGTATCGTTCATCGAATATCCGACCAGCGTGAGCAGCGCCGCCACCACGGTCAGCGAAATCTCTTTGTTGAACAGCGAGAACAGGCCGAGCGTGATGATGGTGTCGTGGAAAACCGCTATCACGGCCGCGGCTCCATAGATCCATTCGAACCGGAACGCGATGTAGACCAGCATCCCACCTAGTGCGTATAGAACTGCCAGTATAGCTTTGCGCTGCAGCTCGGCGCCAATCTTGGGCCCTACCACTTCGGTCCCGATGACGGCGAACGACTCCGGATAAGTGGCCTGCTTGAGGACGTTCAGAACTTGCGGCGTGACGCCGGCCACGGAGGATAGCTCGTCCAGATTGCGGATCAGACCGGAATGGCTGGTGCGATAGTCAATGATGTTCTTGGCCAGATCGTGCAGGGATTGGTCCGTCGTGGGGACGCTGGCGGCTTGCAGCGGATCGCGCAGGTGTTCGGCCAGCGCATCCACACCTCCGGAGTTGACATTGTACTTGCCGTTGGCAGGTTGTCCGAAAGCGGCGGCCAGGCTGTCTATGATGGTCTGGCGGGCTGCGCCCTCCTGGACGTCAGTGCCGATAATATCGTTGGGCTTACCGTATTGTTCCTGCACTTCCACTTGCGGCAGTTTTCCTGAGAGCGCAGCGCGCACTTTATCCACGGGCGGACGCTGGGCGAAAGTTACCGTGACCAGTGCACCCCCACGAAAATCAATACCATAGCGCGGTCCACCCCTTAGTCCCAAGCTCACCAAGCCGGCCGCTGTGAGAATGAGGGACAGGATGATGAAGGGCCATTTCTTGCCCAAAAAGTCGTAGTCTGTATGTCCAAATAATTCCATGTAGCCAATCGTAGCGCCGGCATTAAGTCGTTTAGACACCGGCAAGCGGGTTAGAGTTCCCGCACTTCCCTAAGTTCTGGTTCCTTAGCTTCCTGGTTCCGAACCGAAGAACCGATCAACTGAAGAACCGATGAACCGTTTAGATGCTCAAAGCCGTCACCTGTTGTTTTCCGGACAGCTCAAAATCGAAAATCGTCTTGGACACAAAGACCGCCGTGAAAAGATTAGCGATCAGGCCGATAACCAGGGTCACTGCAAAGCCCTTCACCGGTCCGGTACCAAAGATAAACAGAAACGCACAAGATACCACGGTGGTGACGTGCGTGTCGATAATTGTTAGAAAGGCTTTGCTAAAGCCTGCATCCACGGCCGCCACCACCGCCTTACCGGTGCGGAGCTCTTCGCGAATGCGCTCAAAAATAAGCACGTTGCTATCCACCGCCATACCGATGGTCAAGATGACGCCGGCAATGCCAGGCAAAGTAAGGGTGGCGTCGAAATAACTCAGCGCCGCTATCAGAATCACGGCGTTCAGCACCAGGGCCAGTGTAGCGTTAATGCCGGAGCGCCGGTAGTAGAACAGCATAAAGCCAATCACGGCGATCAGACCAGCGGTGCCCGCCCGGAAGCCTTCCTTAATGGAGTCTGCCCCCAGTGACGGACCGACGGTCCTCTCTTCCAGAATCACCATGCTGGCAGGCAGGGAACCAGCCCTCAGGTTCAAACCGAGGTCGGCGGCCTCTTCTTGGGTGGCGGCGCCAGTGATGCGGCCACTGTCCGAGATGCGGCTCTGGATAGTGGGTGCGCTGATCACCTGGCCGTCCACCACGATGGCCGCTCGATTGCCTATGTTGGCTTCCGTATAGCGGGCGAAGCGTTTGGCGGCATCCTGGGAAAGCACGAAGTTCGTCTCCCAGCGGCCCACTTCGCCCTGAGAGGCGTGAGCGTCGCGAATATCAGTCCCGCGTACTATCGGGCTGCGTCCCACCAAATACCAGGCCTGTTGGCCACCGCGGGGCAGCGAGGGCACTAATTTCGTATTGAGCGGCATGATGCCGCCGTGTTTCGAGAGCGCTTCCTCTTTGCTCTGGAACGGGCCGTCCTTCACTTCATCCCATTCGAGAACAGCTTGCGTTTGCAAAACCTGCTTGACGTGAGCCGAATCGTCGACGCCGGGGAGCTGAATCAGCAGGTCCGCCTCGGCATCACTCCGCCCAGTGGGCTGCACCGACGATTCCGCCAACCCGAGACCATTGATCTTACGCTCGATGGTGCCCATGGTCTGGGTCATAGTGTCGTGCTTCAGCTTCAACGCCTCGGTGGGCTTCATGGTCAGCTTATAGTCGGTCGAATTGACGGCCAGCAGGTTCCATTCGCCGTATGACTCGCTAATGGCGCTCCGCAGAGCGCTGCTTTTGGCGAGCGGGACTCCCTTGATGTCCACCTCGATCTTGTCGGCGTCCTGGAGCGTGGCGGGCTCGTTCCGGGTCATGTCCGAGTAATCGATGTTGTCCTTCTTCAGCTCATCTTTTAGCCGCTCAATGGTGGTGTCGGCGAAAGCCTTGAACGCGTCTTGGAGCTGGACTTCCATAACCAACTGCGTTCCACCTCTCAGGTCGAGACCGAGACGTATATTCTTTCTCCAGTTGGCGATCAGCTCGTCTTTGGACTTGGGAACGCCGACAATTCCGTAGATACAGATCAGAATCACCGCGACGATGATGCCGGCCTTGATTTTGATGTTGCGTTTCATTCCAATTGCGTTTCTCGTTCCTCGTTTCTCGTTTCTCGTTCAAGACGCTCAATGGTCCTAACGAGAAACGAGAAACGAGAAACGGTTTTTAAGTTTTTTCTGTCACCAGACCCGACACGGCGCTTCGTGCCACTTGCAGCTTCACGTTGTCCGGCTTTACCCGTAGTATCAGGGTATCATCATTATTGATGCTTACAATCGTCCCGACAATCCCCCCCGTCGTCGTTACCACGCTCCCGTTCTGAAGGTCCTTCAGCATCTGCGCCTGCTGCTTTTTCTGCCGTTGCATCGGCATGAAAACCAGCAGATAGAAGATGGCGACGATCACCAGAAGGGGCAGGAAACCAATGATGGGATTCGAGCTGGGCTGCTGTAGCAAGAGGCTGAAGAATGTCATTTTCACCGATGATCGTTCCGATTTATGATACCGCCTGGACTGCTCAAGTTAAAGGGAAAACGGGTACGGCAGGGTACTGATACACGTTTATTCTACCGCTCGCCGCCGGAGACCGTCCAGATGCGCCCGAAATGTCCCAAGCAATATAGCGTGCCTGATTTGTCGCATCCTGTCAAGGTAGTGCTTCAAATTGTGCAGTGTGGCGAGGGTGGCAAACAGAATCTCGCCGGCCTGGAAAAGGTGCCGGAGATAGGCGCGGGAGTAGGTTCGGCAGGTGTAGCATTGGCAGTTGGGATCCACCGGCGCGGGATCGTCGCGGTAACGCGCCTGCTTGATGATCACCCGGCCTTCGGAAGTAAACAGGCAGCCATTGCGGGCATTGCGGGAGGGCAGCACGCAATCCATCATGTCCACGCCGCGGGCCACATATTCGGCTAGTTCCTCCGGCATCCCAACACCCATAACATAGCGTGGGCGATCGCGCGGCAGCAGGGGCGCCGTTACCTCGGTCATTTCCAGGCTGATCGGCCGCGGCTCGCCCACCGACAAGCCGCCGATCGCGTAGCCGGGCGCGTTGAGTTCACCGAGTTCCGCGGCGCAGGCTGTGCGCAGATCGCTGAACATGGAGCCTTGCACTATGGGAAACAGCGCCGCCGTGGATCCGGTTTCCTCGATACAACGCAAATAGTACCGGTACGCTGTGTTCGCCCAGGCAACCGTACGCCGCATGGCGTGATTCGCGGCCTCGTGACTGGCGGGATACGCCAGGCATTCGTCCAGAACCATCATGATGTCGCTCCCGAGCGCCAACTGCACGTCCACGGTGGATTCCGGCGTGAACAGATGTTGATCGCCATCCAGATGCGAGCGGAACAGCACACCTTTGTCGGTGACTTTGCGAAGATCGCTCAGGCTGAACACCTGAAACCCGCCTGAGTCCGTAAGAATGGCGCGCGGCCATGCCATGAACTGGTGCAGACCGCCCAGCCGGCGGATCAGCTCGTGGCCGGGCCGCAAGAACAGGTGATAGGTGTTGGCCAGGATGATGCGGGCGTCGAGTTCGCCAGCCAGGTCGCGCTGCGGAACGCCTTTGACCGTAGCCTGCGTGCCCACCGGCATAAAGACGGGTGTTTCCACCACGCCGTGGGCGGTATGGAGCAATCCGGCGCGCGCGCCTGTGTCCGGGCATTCCGCTTGCAGCTCAAAATGCACTCTCCCACTGTAGCGGAGGCTGTCCTGGATATTATTGTGAAAAAATGCGCAGGCACCGGCTCCCTCACGGGGCATCTTTCCGAACCGCGACCGTAAGGGAGCCGGTGCCTGAGTCATTCTCTCATAGCACTCCGCATTCCATTACCCTGGTAATATAAAGGCATGGCGCTCGCTCATTCCAAAGTCACCTCGCAAGGGCAGATTTCAGTTCCCGCCGGCGTTCGCCGAAAGCTCGGCATTGGCCCCGGATCCATCCTGGAATGGGACCAGGAGGGAGATAAAATCGTGGTAAGGCGATCAGCTCGATTCACATCCGAGGACGTTCATCGGGCATTGTTTCCAAAGAAGGCACCCACACCCCGCACTGTCGATGAAATGAAGGAGGGCATAAGGCGTAGGGTCCGGGAACGTTATGCGCGCCGTTGACACCAACGTTCTGGTCCGGCTCATCACGCGGGACGATCCGCGCCAGGTTGCTTCCGCCGAAGTCTTCGTCAAACCCGGCGCTTGGGTATCGATCCTTGCTCTCGCGGAAGCCACCTGGGTGCTCGCCACTGTGTACGAGCGTAATTCCGCCGAGCTCGCCACGGCCATCGAAGTGCTGCTCAATCATAACGAGCTGGTATTGCAGGACTCTGATGTCGTGGCGGCCGCTCTTGAACTCTTCCGCGCCCGGCCATCGTTAGGTTTTTCCGATTGCCTTATGCTGCATATTGCCCAGAAAGCCGGCCACCTCCCGCTTGGCACGTTTGATCGGAATTTGGGGCGAACAGCCGGGACTACGAAGCTATAGCGCCATCACTCCATCCGCTGATCTCATCTCATCCTTTTTTCCGATGCGCCACCGCCTTCCGGTACCGCATGCTGGATTCATGGCAACTGAACTTCAGAATCTTTCGAACGAACTAGCCGGCGCGGTGGAACGCACCGCGGCTGGAGTGGTGGCTGTACACGCCCGGCCACGCATCAATTCGAGCGGCATCGTCTGGCGGCAGAACCTTATCCTGACGTCGAGTGAAGGCGTCCGATTTGAAGAGGGCATCAAAATTGTTTTCGCGGATGGCCGGCGCGCCGAAGCCCGGCTGCGCGGTAGCGATCCTGGCACCGACCTGGCTCTGCTGGAGACCGACACTGGCAACATCCAGCCATTCGAGTTTGCCTCCGACGACCATCTGAAGACCGGCCAGTTAGTGCTGGCCGTGGGACGGACCGCCGCTACCGGACCCATCGCGTCCTTCGGAATTATCAGCGGTGTATCCGGCGAATGGAAATCATGGCGCAGCGGCAAGCTCGACCCCTTTGTGCGGCTCGATCTTTTCGTGTACCCCACGTCATCGGGCGGCGCCGCCGTGGATTCGAGCGGCGGTCTCATCGGCCTGGTCTCAACCGGCCTATCGCGCACTTCCGTGCTTGCGGTAACGCGCAGAACTGTGGATCGCGTCGCGCAGAAGCTGCTTGACCATGGATATGTAGGCCGCGGTTTTCTGGGCGTCGCGTTGCAGCCCGTCGCGCTCCCACGAGACCTGAAGGAGAAACTAAACCTTGATCAAGATACCGCAATCATGCTGCTTGGAATCGAGCCCAATGGCCCGGCTGCATCGGCCGGCCTCCTTATGGGCGACATACTGCTTCAGGCGGGCTCCAGCGTTATTTCCGATGCGGAAACACTGGCCGCGTTGCTCGACCATGCAACCATCGGTGAGAGCTTGAATTTTCGCGTGCTGCGTGCCGGAACCGTTCTGGAAGTGAAAGTCCGCGTAGGGGAACGGCCGAGAAAGGGGAAGTAAAATGTTGGGCGATGCCTTTGGTGAGGTTACCGAGAGGCTCCGGCGCATCACAGTGCAGGTGCTCGCGGGCGGGGGGAGCCGCGGGTCCGGTGTGGTTTGGAGCGAGGACGGACAGGTGGTAACGAACGCGCATGTCGTACAGGAAAGCCGGGTTCAAGTGGAGCTTTGGAATGGCCGCCGGCTCGCGGCTCGGGTTCGAAAGACGGACCGCCGTCGAGATCTCGCGTCATTGCAAGTGGATGCTGACGGCCTGGCCAGCGCCATCCCCGGCGACTCCGATGCCTTGCGTCCCGGTGAACTTGTAATTGCGGTAGGCAGCCCTTACGGCTTCATCGGTGCGGTGAGCACCGGCGTTATTCACAGCGTGGGCGCATTGGCCGGCATCGCGGCGCGGCTGTGGGTGGTGAGCGACGTTCGATTGGCGCCCGGTAATTCAGGCGGTCCGCTGGCCAACGCGCAAGGCCAGATAGTGGGACTCAATACAATGATTGCCGGAGGGCTCGCGTTAGCCATTCCTTCCGGGTCCGTGGCGCATTTTTTCGCCAGAACGGCTGGCAGCCAGGCGTACCTTGGCGTGACGGCACGGCCGGTGCAGTTGGCTTGGGGCGCGCGACGCGTTGGATTTCTAGTTCTGGAGATCGCTCCTCAGTCGCCCGCTGAGCGAGCTTCGCTGCTTCCCGGCGATCTGCTGGTGGGCGCCGCAGGCCGGCCGTTCCGTTCCGCCGAAGATCTGGAAGGCGCGCTCCATTCCAATCACGGCGGGCAACTGGAAATCGAGTTTCGCCGGGGATCGAGCCAACAGATTCGGAAAGTAGTGGCGCAAGTCGCCGTGGAAGCGGTAAGGGCGGCGTGATTCGCGTTGTGGTGGCGGCGCGATCGAGCGTGGTGCGAGCCGGGCTTGAAAGCGTCGTCCGATCCAGTTCGTCCCTCGAGTTGGCAGGCGCCCTGGATTGGGCGCTGATCAACTCAGCCGAGTTCGAGGCCGATGTGCTGCTGATGGATCCCGGAGACGTGCTGCCGGAACAATCGTCCCAGCCTGCGGTGCTTCTGCTTGATACTTCGGATGCGGCGCTCGTAAGCGCTGCGCTACGCTCCGGGATTCGCGGCGTGATTTCGCGGGAAGCAACCTCGGAAGAAATCGAGAGCGCGATTCAAGCCGTCCACGCGGGCTTGGTCGCTATCACGGCTGGATCGCTCACGGAGCTTCTAAGGGATGTCCGCCCGGCTGGCGACGCACTCGCCGAACCTCTGAGCGATCGCGAGCTGGAAGTGCTGAACCTGATCGCCGAAGGACAGAGCAACAAGCTGATCGCTCATAGCCTCGGGATCTCCGAGCACACCGTCAAGACCCACGTAGCGTCGATCCTCGCGAAACTCGGCGCCGGGAGCCGGACGGAAGCTGTTTCGCAAGCCATCCGCCGCGGGCTAGTGATGTTATAGGTCCAACAGTCCCCTTGCTCACGCGCGGGGCTACCCTACCGGCCATTCGTGTCAATTGTTCAGCGACGTAGCCCCGCGCGTCAGCAAGGGGACAAAGCTTTCCAAGAACACTCCCGGAAGCCTGCCGATAAGTCAACATGATGGACTTCGAGGAGCATTTCCGCTCGGTCTTCGAACACGCACCATTCAGTATGTGCGTGAGCGGTTTGGATGGGCGGGTCACGCAGACGAATGCGGCCTTTTGCCGGATGCTGGGTTATTCCGAACAGGAAATGCTGGGCCGTTTCTGGGAGGAACTGATCCATCCCGATGATCGGGAGCTCACCGAATTTTTCGAGCTTACGGACGGGTGCTCGGAAGTGGAACAACGCTTCCTGCACCGTGGTGGAGCGGTGGTCTGGACTCGGACCAAGATCTTTGTGGTACGTGCGGACTGCGGCGCCTCCGTAGGTCATGTGATCTATTTGGAAGACATCACGGAGCGCCAGCACGCCGACGAGGCTGCGCGCGAGAGTGAAGATCGCTTCCGCGTCATGGCCGACGCTTGTCCGACCATAATGTGGGTGACTAACACAGACGGCGGGAAAGAGTTCGTCAACCGAACCTACCGGGAATTCTTCGGGACAACGCTCGAACAGGTGGACGGAGACAAATGGCACTTGCTGCTTCACCCGGACGACGCGCCGGCTTATCTCGGTGCGCTTGAGCGCGCGGTAGCGGAACGTAAACCTTTCCGGGCCGAAACGCGCGTCCGTCGTGCCGATGGCGAGTGGCGATTGCTGGGCTCCTACGCAGAGCCGCGCTTATCGCCGAGTGGTGAATTCCTGGGACTGGTCGGCCTGAGCGCCGACATCACGGACCGCAAGCAGGCCGAGCAAGCGCGCGAATTTCAACATTCTCTGATCCGCGCCATACTTGAGGCGTCGCTCGACGGAATTCTTGTCGTGAGCGATGCCAGTGTTGTTTTATCGCACAACCAGAAGTTTTTAGATATTTGGCAGATCCCCCCGGCTGTTACCTCTAGTGGCACGGATCGACCACTCCTGGCAAACAGCGCCAGACTCGTGAAAGACCCGGAGGCGTTCATAAAGCGCGTCCGAGAACTATACGACGATCCAACTGCGAACGACCATTGCGAAATTGAGTTAAAGGACGGTCGAACACTCGAGCGCTATTCCACCGGCCTGGGTCGGGACGAAGGACAGCGGGGACGCGTTTGGTTCTTTCGAGATATCACAAAGCGCAAGCAAGCCGAGGACGCCCTGCGAAGCAGCGAAGAGAAGTTTCGCCAGTTGGCGGAAAACATCCGAGAAGTGTTTTTTATCTTGACCCCGACGGGCGACGAGACCGTCTATATCAGCCCTGCCTATGAACAGGTTTGGGGCCGGAGCTGCGAAAGCGTTTATCGGGATCCCATGTCATGGCAGGAGGCCATCCATCCCGATGATGTGGACCGGGCCCGTGTACTAATCGCAATGCAACAGCGGGGTGAACTCGTCGAGGCAGAATACCGCATTCTAACGCCGAACGGACAGGAGAAACATATCCGAACCAAAACGTCCCCCATTCGCGACCAGGCGGGGCAACTGATTCGAATCGTCGGAATTGCGGAGGATATAACCGAGCGAAAACATTCCGAGGAGGAGCTGATTCACGCCTGGGAGGGAGCGGACGCTGCCAACCAGGCCAAGAGCCGTTTTCTGGCCAACATGAGTCACGAGATCCGCACGCCGATGAACGGCGTACCTGGCATGGTCCAATTGTTACTCGGAACAGAGCTCACTCCCGAGCAACGGCGATACGCCACTGTGGCCCTGACTAGCGGACGGGCTATGCTGGCTCTCATCGCCGATATCCTGGACTTTTCTAAGATCGAGGCGCGCAAGATCACCCTCGAGAAACGCCGCTTCGACCTGCGCCAGACGGTGGAAGAGGTCGTCCAGCTTCTCAGTGTCCAGGCCATTGCTAAGGGGCTTCATTTCCAGTCACGCGTGGCGCCTGAAGTTCCACAGTTCCTGAATGGCGATGCCTCCCGCTTGCGCCAGATATTGACCAATCTCGTCGCCAATGCCATTAAGTTCACCGAGCGCGGAGAAGTATCGCTCGATGCGGCACTTGATGGTAAGGCTGCTCGCATGGCAACGGTGCGTTTCACCATAACCGATACGGGAATTGGGATACGGCCGGATCGATCCGCGGCGCTATTCTCGCCCTTCGTTCAGGCAGACGAATCCACCACACGGAAGTACGGCGGCACGGGGCTAGGACTGGCTATCTCGAAGCAACTGGCCGAGTTAATGGGGGGAAGCATCGGCGTCGAAAGCCGCGAAGGGCGGGGTTCGAGCTTCTGGTTCACAGCGGTTTTCAAACTGGCCGCTCCCAACCAGCAGCTAGGTGCGAGCGAGCCACGGGATCAGCGCCTTAGCGCGCCGGCCAGCCCCACGCGCGCGGTCAGCGGGGCGCGAATCCTTTTGGCGGAAGATAATGCCACCAACCGGGACGTGGGTCTTGCGCAACTTCAGAAGCTCGGATACAAGGCCACCGCAGTAACCAATGGCGCCCAGGCCCTCCAAGCGGTGATCGAAGGGAATTTCGACCTGGTTCTGATGGACTGCGAGATGCCGGTGATGGACGGCTTCGAGGCAACGCGTCGGATCCGAGCTTCCATTCATCCGGCTATTCCAATCATCGCCGTTACGGCCGACGCGATGCCGGCCGATCGGGATCGATGCCTTCGCGAGGGGATGAACGACTATATCTCGAAACCGGTGGAACTCGATCGGCTTGAGGAGGTGCTTGCCAAGTGGCTAGCGGCGTCCGGCCCTGCTGACGCCGTACGGGTTCACGGCCAGCACACAGTCTTCGATGTGGAGGGTCTGCTGCGGCGCTTGAGGGGAGATCGGGAACTGGCCAGCATCACGCTCAAAGGGTTTCTGCACGATGTTCCCTCGCAATTGAACAATTTGCGTATGCGGCTGGATGAATCCGACGCCCGTGGCCTTCGCTTGCAGGCTCATGCGCTTAAAGGAGCGGCGGCTACGGTTGCGGCGGAAGGCCTGCGCGCGATCGCGCTCGAAATGGAACGGACCGCGGCTTCGGGCGATTTCGAACCTTGCGGCGAGCTGCTTCCCCGCGCGATCGAGGAATTCGCGCGATTCAGGACCACTCTCGAGCGGGCCGGATGGGTCGGCTCCAGTGACAACACTGCCGTTGAGGAGAACAAGCAATGATCAATCTTGACGACGAACTGGCTAAGGACTATCTGGCCGAGTGCGTCGAGCACTTGGGCGCCATTGAGACGGACCTTCTGGTCATCGAAAAGAGCGGCGCCGCCATCGATGGGGAACTGGTAAATGGTGTCTTTCGGGCCGTGCATTCCATCAAAGGCGGAGCTGGTTATTTTGAGCTGGTGAAGGTCCGTGAGCTTGCGCACCAGTTGGAAGACGTGCTGGCTCTCATCCGCTCCCGCAAAATGGTTCCCACGCCGGACCGTGTGCGCGTTATGCTGCGCGCCGCTGACCGCCTACGCGAACTGGTCCAGAACGCCGCCGAAAGCAACCAGGCTGACATCGCCGATATCCTGTCCGCACTTGGCTGGTTACTCGCGCATCACCAGCACGCCGCGGCAAAAAGCAGCCCTTCCGCCAATGAGGTGCACCCCAGCCCCAAGCAAGTGCGGGTGCTTCTGGTGGAGGACGACTTTGCCAGCCGCCTTTTGCTGCAGACCTTCCTCTCCCGTTATGGTGAATGTCACGTTGCAGTGAACGGCAAGGAAGCAGTGGAAGCGGTTCGCCTGGCCTTGGAGCAAGGACAGAAATATGATTTGATCTGCATGGACATCATGATGCCCGAAATGGATGGACGCGAAGCGGTTCGGCAAGTGCGGGTTCTGGAAGAATCGCGCGGCATCCTCTCCAGCTCCGGCGCGAAGATCATCATGACAACAGCAGTGGAAGACATCAAAGAAGTGATCCAATGCTTCCAGGAACTCTGCGACGCATACCTCATGAAGCCCATCGATCTGGGCCAATTGTTGAGCCTGATGAAGTGCTATCAACTGGTCGCGTAGCGCACTTCGTCCCCTTGCTTACGCGCGGGGCTACAAACCGGCCTGCGATCGGAACGTTTGGCTTTTAGCCCCGCACGTGAGTAAGGGGACAAATTGTTTAGGCAGTGCGAAGATAGAGAGACGTTGATCAAACGAATCTATCTCGTACTGCTCTGGATCGCGATAGTCCCGCCCTCGGGTACGCACGCGGCTCCCGCGAAGAAGAGGCTGCTAGCCATTGGCGAAGAAAAAGGATACCGGCATGAATCGGTCTCACACGCACTCGCGACCATTGAACGTCTGGGCCGGGAATCCGGATTGTGGGACACCACCATTCGAACCGACACCGAAGCCCTGACCAAAAAAAAGCTGGAGTACAACGCCAAGAACCTGAATGATTTCGACGCCGTTCTTTTCTACACGGGGGGCACGCTCGAAATGGACGATCAGAAGAAAGCCGATTTTCTATCATTCGTCCATGACGACGGCAAGGGCTTCATCGGCATACACAGCGCCGCCATCACGTTTACGGACTGGCCGGAATACGGCGACATGATCGGCGGATATTACGATGAGCATCCCTGGGGGACTTTTGACGCGCCGATCCTGGTGGAAGATCCCTCATTCCCTGGCATGCGGCAATGGCCCTCTGCCTTCGTGTTTAAGGACGAGATCTACCAGATCAGGAATTTCTCGCGCGATAAGGTGCGCGTGCTGATGCGGCTGGATGCGAACAAGCTGGATCTTTCGAACCCGCGCGTCCATCGCAAGGATCGGGATTTTGCGGTAACGTGGGCCAAGATGTACGGCAAGGGCCGCGTGTATTATTCCACGCTCGGGCACCCCGTCGAGAATTGGGATCGGCCGGAAATGCAGACCATGTACCTGGAAGCAATCAAGTGGGTGATGGGTCTGGTGGATGCCGACGTCACCCCGCGCCCCGCGCCGTAACGGAATATGTTGACACGCAGAACATTCGTCCGAACTATCGCGGCTGGAATCGGTGCCACGGGAGCAACTGCGCTGGCCGCCCCTCGGTTGAGAATCGGAATCGGTACCTACACCTATCACAGCTATTCTCTAGATGACATGATCGCCAGGCTCACTGCGCTGCACATCACGGAGATCGAAATGTCGCGCGGCGAGTTCATGTTGATGAAGCCGCCCACCGATGAAATGTGCCAGGCTGCAAAACGCAAATTCGACCAACGTGGGATTCGTTGCGTCTCGTACTATACAGCTACCATCAAGAATGATCAGGATCTGGATTATGCCGTGCGTTTCGCCGCCTTGTTGGGCTCGCGGAATATTTCAGGCGACGCGACGGGCGACATGTTAGAGAAAATCGACGTGCGCTTCTCGCGCGAGGGCCTGACGTTCGGAATTCACAACCATTACTTCAAGCAGAAATTTGCTTATGAGAGCCCGGAGGACGTGCTAAAAGCGCTAGCCGGCCGATCGAAAACGATGGGCGCCACGCTGGATATCGGGCACATCGCTTCCTGCGGGTACGACAGCGTCGATGCAGTCCGGAAGTTGGCGCCCTATCTGAAAATGGTGCATTTGAAAGATGTGGCGGCATCGGGCGGGGAAGACAATGTTTTGCTGGGTCAGGGCATCGCCAAGATTCCGGCGGTCATGGAGGAACTGCACAAAGTGTCCTATCGCGGGCTTTGTGCCATCGAGTACGAAAAGGAAGGCGATATCGACTCGGACGTCGCGCGAGAAGTGGAGTTCGCCCGCAAACTGGCATGATGAGAAAGATGCTGCGATTATTAACGGTTCTGACCGTTGGGTTTTCCGCGCTAGCGCAATCAGCGCATCCGATTTTGGCCATCGGGTCCCAGGCGCCGGACTTTTCACTCTCCGGCGTTGACGGCAAGATTCACAAACTCAGCGATTACGCAGCCAGCCCTGTCCTCGCGATCGTATTCATGTGCAATCACTGCCCGATCGCCTCCATTTACGAACAGCGAGTCCAAAAGCTTGCGGATGAATACGGGCCGAAAGGCGTAGCCGTGGTGGCCATTCAGCCCAACGATCCGGAGGCGATTCGCGTGGATGAGCTGGATTCAGCCGACACCAGCGACAGTCTGGACGAAATGAAGATTCGGGTGCAATACAAGCACCTGCGTTATCCCTACCTCTACGATGGCGAGACGCAGGCCGTCGCTCGCGCGCTTGGTCCGCAAGCCACGCCGCATGTTTTTGTGTTCGACCGGGATCGCAAGCTGCGCTATCAAGGCCGCTTTGATAATAGCTACCGCGTAGAACTGGTGAAGTCTGAGGATGCACGCAATGCGGTTGACGCGTTGCTCGAGGGAAAACCTGTTCCAGCAGAGCAAACGGGTGTTTTCGGCTGCTCCACCAAATGGAAAGAAAAGATGGAGGCTCGAATAGCCGATCAAAAGAAGATCGACGCAGAGCCGGTGCGCCTCGATTTGGCAACGGCCGAGGATCTGCAGAAACTGCGCGCCAACGCAACCGGCAAGATGTTGCTGGTGAGCTTCTGGGCCACCTGGTGCGGCCCGTGCGTTCATGAATTCCCGGATGTAGAGACCACGTATCGCATGTACCGCGTGCGCGACTTCGACCTAGTCACGGTCTCAACCAACATGCCGGACGAAAAAGCGGGTGTTCTGAAAATGCTTGAAAAGCAGCACGCGTCCAGCCGCAATTTGCTTTTCGGATCGGACGACACCTACGCTTTGCAGGCGGCTTTCGATCCCAAATGGAAGGCCGGCGTCCCGTACACGGTGCTGATAGCTCCGGGCGGCAAGATCCTGTATGAGCGGCAAGGCGACATTGATTTCCTCGAGCTGCGGCGAACGATTCTTCGAAACATGCCGGCGGATTACATAGGCTTTCAGAATTACTGGACACCGTCCGCGCCCTAAATGTCCCCTTGCTTACGCGCGGGGCTACATGCCCGCGCATCGGGACGGTTCATTGGGCCCGGAACGGATCGGTCTGAATTATATAGCCCCGCGCGTGAGCAAGGGGCGCTAATTCCCCACGTTTCCGCGCAGCACCACAATCGACGCTTTAGGAAGCTGATACAGCGTGTCCGCGGCACCCGCCGTCACCGTCGATTTTGATGGAGGTCCGTCGGGATCCGCGTGACCACTTTGAGCCCGCCTGCGGCCGCCCTCCGGTGCGCCAGGATCGGGATGCCATTGATACTCCGCCGCTCCAAAAACTACCCGGGCCACTGGTCCGGCAAAGAACCGACGCTTACCGCCCGAATCGGCGAATGTCACTTTCACGGAATGGTCGTTGTCGTGATCTTTGTTCACCAACATGACAGACCACTGCCCGTCGGGCCGCTCCAAAGCATAAGCTGTCACCAGCGTGTTTCCGTCTTTATCCTTCACATCGCTCGCCACTTTGAAGAGTTTGTGGACGGCATCCACCGGCTGGACCCACTCCTTCGAAATCACCTGCGTCGCGAGATACTGCGGCGGATAGTTTTTGACGTGGCCGCTGTCATCCATGGAAAGGAAGCCGCCTCGTCGCCCTTCACCGATGGTGGTGATGTAGTGGAAATAGAAAGTGCCGGCAGCGCCCGCTGTCAGCATGGAGCCGACGTAATCCGCCAGCCACAGTCCGCTCTTGACTGTGCCCGGACTGCCTTCGTCCAAGTCATTGCCCTCGGTCATGAAAAACGGCACATTCGGAGGCAGCCCGTTATCTTTCCAAGCTTGCACCACATGGTTCACGAAGGCCGGCTCCCAGTTCAGCGAGTCCCAGTTGACGCACGCTTTGTTGCCCATGCACGGATAATGCTCGAACGAGAAAAACGTGAAATCCTGCAGGTGTCCGCGTTGTTTGAGATAATCCACGAACCTCCCCAGGAACGACACCCTTCCATTTCCGTCGGCCCAGGAATCGACATCGCCGGAGGTCCCCTCAAAAGCGGGACCTCCCAAGGGCGCTTGGGGAACCAGTTGGTGGATGGCCTTCGCGAATTGTATGTACAAAGCGGCGTAATCTTCCGGAAGCACGCGCTGTCCATCCGCTTCCTCGCCCATCTCGATCCATGAAATCGGATATTTCCGTTTGTAGAGGTACGCGATTTCGTTGGCTGCATCTTCGGGTATCGCGTAGAGAATCGCGATCGGAATCATGGCTGGAAGTCCGCGCGTGACGCCGCAGTTGAAGAAAAAATCGAATCCGATCTGATCGCCTCTTCCGTAGTCGAGGTCTGAAGCAGCGTGCCACGGATCCACGGATGAGGGCCAGGTGATGGTCTGCTTGCGGCTGGGCAGGTGTTTGACGATGTCGGTGAACTGGCCGTCGGCCGACACGGTCCCGATATAGAGTTCGTTGATCGCGTACCCAACGCAGTTGCGCCGGTCCTCAGCGCCATGCGTGTCGCAGGTGTTGGACGATTCAGTCATCCAGATGCGCAGGTATCGCACCGGGGTTTTCCAGTTCATCAGCTTCAATGCGGGAGCCCCGCCCTTGCCATCTGTGATCGTGCCCATGGGAAAGGTCTGCCAGGCGCCCTTGTTGATGCCGTCGTAAAACGGCTCTTTCTCGCCGGTCCAGAATTGGATGTAGTAGCGCTTGGCGTAAGGATCGGCCCAAGCAATTTTGATTGCATTCACATCCACCTTTGCGCCGAGATCGATCATCACCCATTGCGGATGCAGCGCGTCGTCTTCTCCAGTGAAGGCCTTGGTCAGGTAAGGATTGCTTTTCCAGTAGGATTTTATATCGCCATCGGTCAGGCGCGACCAGCCGTTGCCGTCGCCTTCCGTGGCGCCGCGGTGCGGAAGCGGATACGCCCAGGAATGTCGAATCGGCTCGCCCAGCTCAGCGCTGCCGGTAAAATAACCTTCCTGCCTGGCCGCGTTGCTCCAGGTACCGCGCTCGTTCCAATGCCACGCCTCGATCATCAATTCTGTGTTCTGGCGATAGGTGACGGTTTGCCATCCCGCGCCCAACATTTCCTTGAGCACCGGATCAGTCAGCAGCCGTTCGGTATTCTTCTCGTTCGCCTCTTTGGTGTCCCCACCGCGCAACCTATCGATAGCGCCGCCAAGCGCCCGCATTGGACTGAACGAATTCACTGCGTGGGATGGCGCGGCATCCACAACGATATTTTGCGCGCAGGCGAGGCTCAGCAGCATCAGGAACGCGCCTATACGAAAGCTGATTAGTGCCATAGTGGCAGTGTATCGGCTGGTGGAGAAGCGTACAAGATTGAGTCGGAATCGTAATCTGCCCGTAATGTCGCCGTTACTCTGAGAAAGGCAAGTCGGAGACTTGCCCCACTTAGCGCAAGCGCCATGTTCCATCAACAAACTCGGCCCGATCCTCGTTCCAGCTGCCGAACTTGGCGGCCATCTGTCCTCCATCCACAATCATCGTGGCACCGGTGATATAGGACGCCAGATCCGACGCCAAAAATAGCGCGGCCTTCGCCACTTCCTCGGGTTCGCCGCCTCGTCCCAGCGCGATGTGCCGAAAATAATCCTGAATAACTGCCGGGTTGTCGAAAGAAGGTTGTGTGAGACGAGTGCGGATTAGTCCGGGACAAACAGCGTTCACGCGAATGCCATACGGGCCAAGTTCATTCGCAGCGGTGTGAAGCAATCCCAGCAACCCAGCCTTGCTGGCATTGTAGGCTGTGAGACGCTGTTCGCCATCGAAGCTGTTGGTGGATGCGGTTAGTACAATCGATCCGCGGCGAAGCGTCTTCATCAACCGGGCCGCAAATTGCACGGCATGAAAAGTTCCGGTGAGATTCAAAGCTATCGTGCGGTCCCAGTCACTTGGGTCAACCGACAAGAACTCGCTTTCAATAACCATTCCGGCGTTTGCCATCACGACATCCGGCGCTGAAGGCAGGGAATCGAAGGCTCGCTCGATCTGAGCCCGGTCCGAGCAATCCGCGACAATGCCGTGAGCGCCGAACGCTGCGGCGACTTCCGCTGGACGTTCTCGCTCGAGATCCAGGATGTACGTGCTCGCCCCGCTAGCCGCCAGCCCTTTCGCGATGGCCAGTCCGATCCCGTTTGCGCCGCCGGTGACGACCGCGAGTTTACCCGTAAAATCGATTTGCATTTTTTAGTTTTTCAGCACCGCATGCCTGCGAAGAATCTCCAGCGTCTTCTCGATCGGCAGCGCTTCCACGGTGTGACCGCGACCCATTACAGTTGTGGCGCGAAACAACGAATTGTAGACCGCCTCTTCGGTGGCTTCGATCACTGCCAGGAACAGCGGCGACATGGCATCATTGCTCAGCACGTTCACCGGCCGAGAAGTTGAAAATGCGATGACATAATCACCGCTGCCGTTATTGCCGGACGCTCCAGTGCGGCCGAGCCCCAGCATGCTGCGCGCGGCCAGACGTTTCAAGTTGCGCGCATCCACCGGTGCATCGGTCGCGAGCACCACGATAACCGATCCTTTTGCTGGCTCCGCCAGCTCGCGCGCGGAATGTCCACTCGATTCCAGTCCCACGGGCGCGCCGGCGATTGTCAAAAATCCACCGAAGTTCGTTTGCACCAGCGCGCCAATCGTGTACCCGCTGTTCAACTTTCGGGAAGCAGTTCCGATCCCGCCTTTGAATCCAAGCGCCACTGTCCCCGTGCCCGCTCCCACCGACCCTTCCTCGACGGCGCCCGGCCTCGCATTGCGAATTGCCGCGAACACCTCCTCGCGGCCGACGTGCCTTCCACGAATATCGTTCAGCCAACCGTCGTTGGTTTCCCCCACCAAGGGGTTGATGGACTGCACGGTTTCGTTGCCCGGCAGTGCCAGCATGTAATCCACCAACGCGTCTGCCACGCGCCAGACGTTGAGCGTTGACGTCAACAGAATCGGTGTCTCAATTTCGCCCAGTTCCTCCACTTGCGTCGAGCCCACCAGCTTGCCGAATGCGTTCCCGATGGACACCGCGCCTGAAACCTTCTCGTGAAAAAGATTGCGCTGATGCGGCAGAATGGCCGTGACGCCGGTGCGAACATCATCGCCTTGAATCAGCGTCGCGTGGCCAACGGCAACTCCAGCCACGTCGGTGATCGCATTTAACGGACCCGGCGGCAAGACTCCCACCGTGATTCCCACGTCGCGCGCCCGTGGCCGGGCAGTCTGCGCGCCGGCCATGTCGCATACCAGCAGTACGATCAGCAAAATCCGCATAAACGGCGCCCAGTTACTAGAATACGTACGCGGGCGGCTTGATGCCTTTCATGCGCAGGTACACCTCCAACTGTCCGCGATGATGCGCCGTGTGCGTGAAGTATGCCCACAGCCACTCGAAGCCCGTCATCTTGCGGTTCTCGGGGCCGACAATCGCATCCAGTTTCTCGGGTGTCATTCCTGCCACGGCTTGGTTGCAAAAATCGAATGAATCCGTCAGAAACTGCACGGTCGTGTCCTTGTCGATTTCGGCCTTCCCGCGCGCGGCCTGTATTACCTTTTCTGGAATCTCCGGGCGCTTGGTTCCGCTGGCATTGGAGCACGCGCTGAGATTAGCGCCGCCCACCTGACTCAGCACCTGGCCGAAGCTCAATTCCTCAGGAACCGGCTTGAACCCGTAATCCTCGGCTGGCATCAGCTTGGCCACAGCGATGGTGAAATCGCTGGAAACCTTCCAATGTTTCGCGAGCGCGTCTTTGATTGTAGTTTGCGCAAGCGCTGGAACAGCCAGCGCGAGAAACGTCAGGAACTTATTCTTTGTCATGGTTGACCTCATCCTCTTTCCGTGGATAAAGCTAGCATATCCGCCGCTGGACCTCGACTGACTGAACCCGCGCTGCGTTACCATGAAGATTAAACCCTTCGATGGCCCTCCGTTTCTACAACACCTTAACGCAACAAGTGGAGCCGTTCGCGCCCCTTCACGACAATACAGTCCGCATGTATACTTGCGGCCCGACAGTTTATAACTTCGTGCACATCGGAAACTTTCGCACGTTTACTTTCCAGGACATCCTGCGCCGCTGGCTGAGGGCTCGCGGCTATAAGCTCGACCACGTCATGAACATCACCGACGTGGAAGACAAGATCATTCGCAACGCCGCCGCCGAACACAAATCGTTGCCTGAATACACCGAGAAGTACACGCAAGCTTTTCTCGAAGATAGCGCGGCGCTGCGGTTGGAGAGGCCGGAGCGGATGGTGAAGGCCACGGATCACATCAAGGAGATGGTCCACGCCATTGAAGAACTCGATCAACGCGGTTATACCTATCGCAGCGACGGCTCGGTTTATTACCGGATTTCGAAATTTCCCGAGTACGGCAAGCTCTCGCACAACGATTTCAGCGGCATCCGCGCCGGCGCCCGCGTCGACAGTGACGAGTACGACAAAGCTGACGCCCGCGATTTTGTATTGTGGAAGGCCCCCAAGAACGACGAGCCATTCTGGGATAGCGAGATCGGTCCCGGCCGTCCCGGCTGGCACATCGAGTGCTCGGTGATGGCGATGAAATATCTCGGCGAAACACTGGATATACATGCCGGCGGCGTCGACCTGATCTTTCCGCATCACGAAAACGAAATCGCGCAATCGGAAGCTATCACCAAAAAGCCTTTCTCGCGCTTCTGGCTACACTCGGAGTTTCTGAACGTCGAAGCGCAGAAAATGTCGAAGTCCGCGGGTAATTTCTACACCTTGCGCGACCTGCTCGGCATGGGCTACACGCCGGAGTCGGTTCGATATCTGCTGGCCTCTGTTCCTTACCGCAAAAAGCTGAACTTCACATTCGAGGGATTGAAAGCTGCCGCCACCACCATCGAGCGGCTTAGAAATTTCAAGCTGCGTCTGGAAACCGACAAGTATCCGGACGGCGACAACGAACAAATTGCGGAACGTACCCGCGCTGCCAAGCGACGTTTCGAAGAGAGTCTGGACGACGATCTGAACACGGCCGAAGCCCTGGCCGCGCTGTTCGAATTCGTTCGCGATCTTAACACCGCGATGGATTCAGCCGAGTTTCCGGCCGGCAACGTGACTGCGGCGCTCGAGTTCCTGGATGAGTTCGATTCCATCTTCGACGTGCTCCGCCCATCCCGCAAAGAAACCGGTATCTCGGATTCGGAAGTGGAAGGCTTGATCGCCGAACGCGCCGCAGCCAAGCAGAATCGCGATTTCGCGCGCTCCGATCAGATCCGGGCTCAACTGCTGGAGGCCGGCATAATTCTCGAAGACACCAAGGAAGGAACCCGCTGGAAGAGAAAAACATGAAGATCGAAACCAAAGCCATCCACGCAGGCGACCGTAAGGCCGATCCCGCCAGGCCCGGCGCTTTCATCCCAGTCACCACGCCGATTTACACCGCCGCTAGCTACATCTACGAGAGCACCGCGCAACTCGACCGCGTGCTCGGCCGCGAAGAGGATGGCTACTGCTATTCCCGCTACGACAACCCGACCAATGCGGCGCTTGAAGAGCTGATGGCCTCGCTCGAAAACGGCTACGGCGCGTTGGCCTGCTCGTCCGGAATGACCGCCGTACACATTGCCTTGCTGGCCGCGCTCACCGACCGGCGCAAGTCAATTCTAGCGGCCACCGCGCTCTACGGAGCCACCACCAGTCTGTTGTGCAAGGTGCTTGAGCCGCTCGGAATCCAGATAAATTTCGTGGACATTTGCGATCTCGATAAGGTCCGGGGCAAGATCAACGACAATCAACCTGGCTGTGTGTTCATGGAAACCATATCGAACCCGCTGCTTCGCGTGGGCGATATCGATCGCATAGCCGAGTTGGCGCGCGCCGCCGGAGCCGCGCTCGTGGTGGATAACACTTTCGCAACTCCGCTTCTGGTTCGCCCTCTGGAACACGGCGCGCACATGTCCGTTCACAGCGTCACCAAATTCCTGGCCGGCCACGGCGACGTGCTGGGCGGCGTCATTGTTTCAGACCAGGAGCACCACACCATCACGCGCAACCTCTGCCGCACCATCGGACCGGTGCTGGGTCCGTTCGAGAGTTATCTCACCATGCGCGGCATCAAGACCTTCGCGCTACGCATGGAGCGTCACTGTTCCAACGCCTGTCGCGTCGCATCCTGGCTAACTTCCCACCCGCGCGTCTCGAAAGTGCACTACCTGGCCGATCCGGCGCATCCGGATGCAGCCGTCATTCGGCGCCTGCTGCCGGAGGGCCTCTACGGCGCTATCGTCACGTTCGAGCTGAAGGACGCGGGCAAGCAAGAAATGTTCCGCTTCATGGACCGGCTGAAGCTGGTGGTGCGTGCCACTTCGCTCGGCGATGTCCACAGCCTGGTGCTTTACCCGGTGATCGCTTCCCATCGCGACGTCGCGCCCAAGCAGCGCGAGCGCATGGGCATTCACGATGGCCTGGTCCGCCTCTGCGTCGGCATCGAAGCCGTGGATGACATCATCGCTGATTTAGAGCAAGCCCTGGAGTAACCTGAAACCAACCCACCCCGTGGGGCAGCGCCATGCGCTGCCACGCTACGCCCCTTGCTTGAGTTCCCGCTTCTGCGCCTGGTACGCCAGCTCTTTTTCGGTGAACACAGTCCGCACCTTTTCATATGCCTCGTCCGGTACACGCCCGTCCCTAAGATTCGTCACTGCTTCCGTCCAGGCGAGAGCCGCACGTTCGCGGTCGGTATAGTAGGGCGACTCCTCCCATGCATCCAATCCATACAGACGCTGCTCCGTCTCGCCACTGAAGCGCAGGTCTTTCCAGTGCATATCGATGCAGTAGGCGCATCCATTGATCTCGGAGGCGCGAAGCCGCACCAGATTAAGCAACGATTCCTCCAATCCCGATTGATGCAGATATTTCTGCAGGCTCTATCGAAATCGGATGCTTGAGAGCAGGTTCGGGTTGCGAAGTCGGCAAATCTCAGTATTATGAGTAACGTTTTCGAAGAAAACGCGTCAACTCTTGACTGCGTCAAGGAATGAGGTGTCCGTGTTCTCACCGCTGATATTTTGGCCATGCTTTGCAGGCATGGTCATCCTCACAATCGGATTCATCAACGTCAGAAAAGAGCTGTCAGCGGCCCCCGGACTCGACAAGCTGATCGCGTTGGGCCGCGTGTTCTTCGCCGCTCCGTTGGCAGTCTTCGGAGCCGAGCATTTCGCGGCGTCCAAATCCATCATGCAAGTAGTGCCGCCTTGGATGCCGGGACGTCTGGTCTGGACGTACTTCGTGGGCCTCTGTCTCATTGCCGCGGCCCTAAGCCTGGTTCTGACGAAGTATGTACGGTTTTCAGCCCCGCTCTTGGCGATCATGTTCTTGCTATTCGCCGCAATGATACATCTGCCCAACGTGGCTGCAAACCCGAAAGACAGAATTGTCTGGGCCGTTGCGGTGCGCGATCTCTCATTCGCCGCAGGTGCGTGCGCACTAGCTGTAACCGTACGCGCTCCTGGCTCGAACGCGCCGCTAATGTTCGCACGTCTGTATATCCCCGTTGCCGTGATCTTTTTCGCAGTGGAACATTTTCTGCACCCGGAGTTCGCGCCTGGCGTCCCTCTTGAAAAAGTTACGCCGGACTGGGTCCCCTTTCATCTCCTGCTCGGGTATCCCGCAGGCGCCATCCTGCTCAGCGGCGGAGCGCTCATGCTGGTCCCCAAACACACCCGAGCGGCCGCGGCATGGGTCGGTTTGCTATTTACTCTACTGACTGTTTTCCTCTATCTGCCCATAATGACCACGGTCACCAAGACAGCCGAATTAGTTGAAGGACAGAACTACATTTTCGACACGCTGCTCTACGCAGGAGCGGTATTGCTCCTGGCCGCGGCAATGCCAAAGAACAAACCCGCCCAGTTAGCGCAGTGACGCGCGAGTTTTAGAGATTGTTACCGAACCGCGACCGTGAGGGAGTTCCTATGGGCCTGCTGGCCCACCAAAGGTGATGAAGACGCCCCCGTAGCGCACGCACTTTTGCGTGCCGCGTTCACACTCTCCAGAAA